>NZ_BAAFRY010000009.1:0-90660 GCF_045866295.1 Ferrigenium sp. UT5 | reverse complement strand
CCTTCGGAATGCGCGGTAGAACCGCAGCTTGCTTCTTGCTCGTTTTGCTTGGCATACATGTTCCTTTCAGGTTGCATGTTATGCCTCAAACACAAAATTTATGACAGGCTCCGACCGACTCGTGTGGAACCAAAAATATAACAATTCGCCAGACCGTTACGGTGAAACGTGTCAGCGTCGGTGATTTTAGGTTCGTAGCAAGTGTAGAGCAGCGCCCCCGCTGCACTACAAAACAAACCGGGTCAACAACATGCCCAACTATCGTCGCACCCATATGTAAATTGAGCGTAGAAGGAGAAAACATGAAACACAGCCACCACATCAAAATGCGCACGGTGCTTTGGGCAATGTTGAGTATTGCCTGTTTTTCTCCAGCTCCTGCGATTGCGGATTCTTGCGAGTCATATTGGACTGCCGAGTACAAATGCATGCAGGGTTGCGGTCCATGCGATGGTGACTCAGGTGGTAATTCAAGTGGCTCCGGAAATTCTGGCTATGACTACGGCGCTGCACAGCGCGCGCAGGAAGCGGCCGAGGCCAATGCCGCAGCCGAACGCCAACGCCAGGAAGAAGCAGACCGCATCGGGCGCGAACGCCGTGCCGAGGAAAATCGCCAGAAAGACGCTGCGTTCATTCGCAATCGCGATGCGGCAGCGAACTCACTCAAAGGATCGTCCGGCGCGGCGATGAACCAACTGAAAGGCCTTTCGGGTGCAGATAATTCCGGCCTCAAGGGCAGCGGATTCGACACGGACAACTCCGGCTTGAAAGGACTGCGGGGTAGCGATCAGATTGACCAAAAATCCCGTTCTAAATCCGTATCTCACATCGATACCTCGGTGGTGGATGCGCGAAACGTGCCATCGGGCATGGATAAGGCAACTGAAAATGCCATCGCCAAGGCCTATCCAAATGCACCGCCTGGCGTAAGCGACCTTGTGCGCAAGGGTTTTCAAGCCGTCATGGAGCGTGATTGGAAGGTAGCGAAAGCATGGTTCGAAGATGCCTTGAATCGTGACCCCGGCAATCCCGGACTGCAACGCCTCGTTGCACTGGCCGACTACTCGCAGCAGCATGTGCAACGCAGTATCAACGGCAAGCCTTTTACCGACGAAGATATACCCGAAGATGCCGATCCACAGACCTATGCGATGACCTCAACCAAGATTCATAGTCAGAGAGCATGGTCTAAATTTCTTTTTCCGGACGGGGTTCATCTACGCCAATCCAAACCAGTTATATTAGCGACGCCAAACGGCAATCAAGTGCAATTGCCAGCAGCTTCTGATATTGAGTTTCTCTTTGGCCTCCAAGGGGCATCATCCGCCCCGGCACGGAAGCAAACTCCAACTTTTATAATCGGTAAGAGTGGGAAACTGATACAAGTTCCTGAAAACACAGACCAGGAATCTGCAATTTATATAAAAGGAAAGGACGGCAAGCTCATCGAGGTGCCGCAGCCTTCGGACACCCTCCTCATGTTTCCTGGAAACAGTCCAGCGCCCACGCCTAAACCGGCGGGGGAGTTCGGGAAAGTAAATAACTGAATGAGGGAGAGCTGACCATGAAATCCACCAGCAAGCTAATTATTTTTGTCTTCGCATTCTTGGCTCTGGCCGCAAGCGCTTATGCTGAATCGCCGCGCGAAGAATTCAAGCAGATGGTCGAGCAGTTGCAGAAGTCGCCTGACGACAACGCCCTGCGCGAAAAGATAATCAAGCTCGCCACAAATATCAAACCGGTTCCGGCGATACCGGAAGAAGCAAACCGCACTTTCGTGAAAGGCAACGTGTTCCAGAAGGAAGCGAAGGACGCGTCCGGCTACGGGCTTGCGATATCGGCCTATAAGGAAGCACTGCGCGCTGCACCGTGGTGGGGCGATGCTTATTTCAATTTGTCTATCGCGCAGGAATCGGCAGGGAAATTCGAAGAGGCGATTGCGTCGACCAAGAGTTACATGGCTTCGGTGCCGACAGGGAGTGCAGAGTTGCGCGAGGCGCAGAACAAAATTTATGCGCTGGAAGCAAAGAAGGAAATGGCCGATGTTAAGAAGAAAGCTAACCCAGCTGGAAGCTGGAAAATTTTTGTTAACGGGAGCCCACAGAGAGCTGGGGGGAGTGCCGGTAGTGATGGCTCTTCTTGGACGGTAGACTTTCATTACCGATTCGAGGTGAGAGGAAATGAAATTGTGATCTACTATGTTACCGATTCATATCCGGCTTTCGACAGCTTTGATAAGACATGGTGTCGCCGGGCCGGAGGAATATGGGCATGTGCAGGCGATGAAGATATGTTTGGTCGCTTCTCTGTCGATAACAATGTGATCAGGGGAAGGTATCTGTTTAATAACCTCAACGGCGATCTTTCGGGCACTCTCAGCGAATCTGAAATTCAATGGGACTACGAATATAGGGACCAATATGGGGTTCATCGTAGTCACGAAATCCTACGCAAACAAAATTGAACAATGCAAGGTAAACCATGAAAACCAACGGCAAACTGATTATTTTCATCGTCGCATTCTTGACCCTAGCCGCGAACGCCTACGCACAAAATCCACGCGAGGAACTTAAGCAGCTGGTCGAACAGTTGCAGCAATCTCCCAACGACAACGTGCTGCGAGAAAAGATCATAAAGCTTGCGCCAACCTTAAAACCATCACCTGTCTTGCCAACTGAGGCCGAGCGCAGGATGGCGCGAGGGGCTGCGGCCTTTAAAGGAGCAGTATCAGCGGCGGACTATCAAGATGCGGCAAAAGAGTTTGAACAAGCAACTCTGTCCGCACCGTGGTATGGAGACGCGTACTTCAATCTCGGAGTGGCGCAGGATAAGGCTGCGGATTACGAGGCATCGTTACACAACCTTAATCTCGCTCTATTGGCCTCATCTGAGAGCAAGGACATCAAGGCGCTGATTTATGAAGTTGAGTATCGTCAGGAAAAAGCCCGCCCAGAGGCACGCGCCGCAAAGCAGAAACTCATGAACGAGGCGCTGGCGAGAAGCCTTGAAGGCGCCGTATTCACGCTGCAGATCAGACTATGAGCTACACCAAGTAAATCACCAGGAACATTTCAGCTCGCCTGAAGGTTATAACGAAAACCAGGCTGAATCGTTTTTCAATAGGAATAGGAAATTGTTTGGTCACATTCACAAGTGCGACCCAAAATATCTTCTCTACTATGCGAATGAAATGGCGTGGCAAGAAGACAATAGGCGGAAATCATTTTCGTGGAAATTTGAGGACCTGATCAGAAAATGTCTTACTACCGGCCAATCAAAATATTGGTCGAAGTATTTCCAGGGAAACCATCTGACAAACGATACATTATTCTCCGCAGGGTAGAGACCATGTCCCATAGCGTGTTGATTTTAGCTCGTGGTGTCGAATTACCTTTCCTGATTTGGCAAGTGCCTTAAGTCGATGTTTGACTGAAGTCTGCACGATGACTAGCACTTGTCGATTTGGCACTTCCAGTCCACTCATCTCAATGACATATTCAGTGATATGGTTGCTCTGAACTACCGTTCCATTTGCTTCCAAGGGGGCGTTTTACGCACCAAAGTGAATGGTGACCTTCCCCCGAAAAATCGTCTTCCAACGGTGACATAAAATTACGAAACCGATGAAAGGAAGATGATTTTTCAGGGGAAGGTCAATTACTCCTTTGCGTGAAGTTGATGAGCCTAACGTAGAAGTGAGCGGCCTGCGCGGCTTTTTGCGCATGTCCGCTCGACTGCCGGGTTGGGCAGCTTAGAACTCATAGGTGATGGTGTTGTTGGACTCGGAAATCATTTTGTTGGCAAAGAGAATGTCAATGATTCGGTCTACATCAGCTTGCGCAATGTTCTTCTGAAACATGGACGAAATATGCTGAGACAAAGTTGCTCGCTTGCGAGGCCTCGACTTCTTTTCTGATTTGCTTAGAAGATCGAAAACACGTTTGTAATTCGGCTCTTCAGTAGTGGCGGTCTTCGGTTCAAGTTCAAGCAAGCTGTTGATGCGCTTACACTTCAGGCCATGCTTGTTGAGATACCGAAGCAATGGATCGAAGCCTTTATCTTTGGACAGAACAATGCAATGAAGACTCGGTGATTTCTCAATCACGCGCCCGAGCTGACAGGCGATGTAGAAATCAAGCGCGTTGCTGCCATTCCCTTCAACGCGCTGCCACTCAACTCGATCTCCGAGCTTCTGGGCACTTGCGACAAGATCTATGGGAATGCTTTTCTGGCTCGACCCGACAAAGATCACAACGTGGAAGTTGTTTTCAAGGCGACTCAGATCGACCTGTTGAACGTTCTCAAAATCGACAAGCAACAATTTGTGACTCAATTCGACCTCGCTGCGGAAATCAAGATGCCTAACGAATGGAAGGGACTTCCCCGTCCCGAGGTAGCGGAGAAGTATCCGCAGACGGCAACGAGTGCCAAGATGGAATCTCTGTCATTTCATCAACACCACGAAAGGGGAAGTCATGAACATTATCACCGTAGGAATCGATCTCGCCAAGAACGTGTTTGCCGTGCATGGTGTGGATGATAACGGCAAGCCAGCATTGGTCAAACCCAAGGTGTCGCGCGCAGACCTGCTGACGCTGATTGCCAACTTGCCGCCATGTCTGATTGGCATGGAAGCATGCAGCGGCGCGCATCACTGGGCGCGGTAGCGTAAATAGGTTCAGACTCGAATTAATCCGCAACCCTTCGTTTAGATAAATCGAGTCTGACTCCCGTATCGGGTTAAAACCCGCCCTAAAACACCGTTCCCGCTGCACGTATAAGTGCCGGTTAACCTACAACACTGCATTAGCATGGGGGGACGCAAGATCCCGCAGACGGTGGCACAAGCGAAGCCCGTTCTGCTGTGCCCTCATCAACGAAATTCGCCGCACGCTTTGCCGGATGCAGATAGCGCGCCCAATCAAACTGGGGGCCGGGGTCGGTCTTGCGTCCGGGCGCGATGTCGGCGTGCCCGACAATTTCGCGGATGGGGTAGTGCCGCCGGAGACGGCGCGTCAGACGGATCAGTGCCTGATACTGGCGCGAGTCGAAGGGAACGCGATCAGAGCCCTCCAGCTCGATCCCGATCGCATAATCGTTGCAGCGCGGACGCCCCCGCCATTGCGACACTCCGGCATGCCAGGCGCGGTAGCCACAGCCCACAAACTGCAGAATGCTGCCGTCGCGCCGCACCAGGAAATGCGCCGACACGTGCAAGCCGTCGAGTTGGGCATAGTAGGGATGTGCGCGGCAATCCAGGGTGTTGGTGAACAAACGGCAGATCCCGGGGCCGCCGAATTCGTCCGGCGGCAAACTGATGCTGTGAATGACCAGGAGCGAAATGGGCGTGCGCGGCGGCCGCATATCGAAATTGGGCGAAGGCACGCGGCGCACCCCGCTAAACCAGCCGCAACGATCAGGTTTCATTCGAAACATCCCGCTCGGTGATGGCGAGCCGCTCCATGCGATAGCGCAGAGCCCTGAAGGTCACGCCGAGTATCCTTGCCGCCGCGGTCCGGTTGAAATTCGTCTGCCGCAGCGCCTCGAGTACCGCCTCGCGTTCGACCCGGTCGAGGTAATCGGTCAACGGATATTTCCCCCCCTGCGGCACAGCCACTTCCTCCATCATCGCCGGCGGCCTCAACTGCAGGTCCGCGGGTTGAATGACGCCATCCGAAAGCGCAACCGCCCGCTCGATGATGTTCTCCAGTTCGCGCACATTGCCGGGGAAGTCATATCCGGCTAGCGCCTGCAAGGCCGCGTCGGAAAAAACGAGCTTGCCGCTGCCGTCGATGCGCGCCAGCAGCGCGCGGGCGAGTTGCGGTACATCTTCCCTGACCTCGCGCAAGGCAGGCATGTGCAGGGGGATCACGTTAAGACGGTAATACAGGTCCTGGCGAAATTTCCCCTGCTGCACGCACAAGGCCAGGTCGCGGTGGGTCGCGCTCAGGATGCGCACATCGACGGCCTCTTCCTCGGACGCACCGACCCGGCGCACTTTCTTCTCCTGGATGGCGCGCAGAAGTTTCACCTGCATCGGCAGCGGCAGTTCGGCCACTTCATCCAGAAACAGCGTGCCCTGATGCGCCGCCTGGAACAAGCCTTCCTTGTCCTTGTCGGCCCCGGTAAAGGCGCCCTTGCGATAGCCGAAGAATTCGCTTTCCATCAGATGCTCCGGGATCGCGCCGCAGTTGACCGGAACGAATGGCTGGGCACAGCGCGCGCTGTGCGCGACGATCAACCGCGCCGCCAATTCCTTGCCGCTGCCGGATTCGCCGCTGATTTGCACCGGCGCCTGGCTGCGCGCCACGCGCGCGATCAACTCCCGCACCTGCAGCATGGCCGGCGCATCACCCAGCAATTCGCCCGCTGCGCCATCGCTGCGACTGCGGCAGACCGGCAAACGCAGGGCGGAATTGATCAGGGCGCGCAACTGCTCCAGCGACACCGGCTTGGACAGATAATCGAAGGCGCCGGCCTTGAGTGCCGCCACTGCGTTCTCCAGATTGCCGTGTGCCGTGATCACCGCGACCGGCACATCCAGGTTCTGTTCCGTGATATGCCGCACAATATCCAGCCCGCTCCCGTCCTGCATGCGCATGTCGGTCAGACAGAGAGAAAATTTCTGTGCATCCAGCTGGCGCACCGCGCCGGCGACGCTATCGGACCGCACTACCTGCAAGCCCATGCGCAACAAGGCCAGCTCCAGCAACTCCAGGATGTCCGGCTCGTCATCCACGATCAATACCTGCTGTATCGCCGCTCCCACGCTAATCTCCCTGTTCTTTGGCCGGCGCGGCCAGGGTGATGCGGAAACAGGCCCCGCCCCCCTCGCCATGCCGGTATTCGATACGTGCACCATTCGCCTCGCACAGTTCGCGCGCGATGTACAAGCCCAATCCGGTGCCCCGGCTGTCGGTCGTATAGAACGGCTCGAACAACTTCGGCAGCGCATCCGCCGCCACCCCCGGGCCATCATCCTCGACCTCCAGTACCACGCTCCCGCCCGGCGCACGACTGGCCCGGACCTGTACACTGCCCGCTTGACCCCGGCTATAACGCAATGCATTGCGGCACAGATTCCACAGCACCTGTTCGAAGTGCCCCCGATCAAAACAAACCTTGCAGACCTGCGGCAATTGCAGCGCAATCCCCTCCCGTTCCACTTGCTCGGTCAGGCACAAGGCCTCGACAAATTCCGGCAACAGCCTTCCCAGATCGAGTATCTCAAGCCGGGAACGGTCGCGCCGGCTGAGTTGCATCACATCCTGCACGATGCGGTCCAGGCGCAACGTATTCTCCCGGATCAGCTGCAGCAGGCGCGCCTGCGCCGGCTCACGTGCCTCCTCCTGCATCAATTCGGCCGCGTAGCTGATCGAAGACAGCGGGTTGCGCACCTCGTGCGCGATGTTGGCCGTCAGCCGCCCCAGCGCCGCCAGCTTCACCTGCCGCGCCTGCTCCTGCACCCGTTGCACGTCTTCCAGCACGATCACCGCGCCCCATAACGCCTCACCGCCGATGCGCAGGAAACGCACGCGCACCGGGTTGTTGGTGCGGGGAAGATGCAGAATTTCACTGCCCAGCTCCGGGTTCTGGCGCCAGGCCGCATACAGCGCCTCCAGCAGCGGAGAACACTCCCCCAAACCGACCCCCTCGCCGGGCGTAAAAGCAAATCCCAGCAGGCGGCTGGCGCCGGGGTTGGATTGTCGCACCCGCCCGCGCTCGTCCACCACCAGCATGCCGTCCGGCATATCCTGAATCATCAGGCGGTTGGCCTCGGCCATGCTGGCCAGATCCGCCCCCCGCGACGTCGCCAGTTTTTCACTCGCCAGGGCATAGCGGGACAGACCATGCGCCAGCCAGGCCAGGGCGAAATAAGAAATGCACAGAATCCCCACCTGGAAAAATTGCGCGGCCGGCGCATCCAGTTTCAGCACCGCATAAGCATGCTCCAGCAACAAGGCGATACTGGCCAGAGCCGCGTACAGCAGGGTGATGCGGCCGTGGCTGATCAGCCCGGCAAATGCCAGTGACACCAGCAGCAACATGGAAAGATTGCTTTGCACCCCCCCGCTGAAGTAGGTGAGCAGACTGATGCACACGATGTCGGTGCATACCTGGAAGGCCAGTTGCCATCTCGACGGCGGCCTGCGCAACACCACGGCGAGAACCGAGAGCAGCACCAGCACGGTGTAACCGGCGCTGACCCAGAAGAAAGAGGCCTGCTCGCGCGCGGTCAGCGACAGCGCCGCACCGAACAGGTCCGACATGAGCATCAGCACACCGCCCAGCACCAGGCGATAGAGATTGAACAGCGCCAGAGAGTGCCAGAGTCTTTCCGGGTTAAGCGACATGGACGATCGCCACGCCGAAAAATAGGATGCGCCTGAAATCACGTCGCCCCGCATGCGCGTTATTCTGGCCGCGCCTCGCGCCGGTGCGCTTCGCTGCAATAATAACGCTCGCCGTCCGCGACGGCTTCGCTCTTGGGGAGGTTCAGGCCGCAACGTTCGCAGCTCACGATATTCTCGCCCGCCACCTCAACATCGCGCGGCGGCGATGGCTTGCGAAAGTTGCGCAACAGCCAATATACCAGCGCGACGGCAAGCACCAAAAAGATCAAACGAGCCATGAGTTACTCCTAATGAACCGGCATGAACACCGCACCACACCATTCTGAAAACCCGACCTGACGGAGATATTCTCCCCCGGCGATTTCGGTGTAAATCATACCACTGCAACCAGCGCTCAAACCCGGGGTTTGGCGTGCGCAGGGCGAAATCGTCCATCGCCGACACCGCCCAAGGCGGCAGGTCGCGGGTGGCCAGTACGATTCGTTGTGTTTCCGTGACGCTCAAGAATCTCATCTTGAATCCAAGAACAAAAGCAGCCCGCCCCAGCGACTTGGTATCATTGCGTCCGATTCCTGTGCTGGAGCAATCATGCATCACTCAAAATCGTTCGGCCGGATTGTCGCTGTGCTGGCGCTGCTTGGCGGCCTGAATGGGCCGCTCAGCGCCGCAGAAATTCGCGTGGCGGCCGCTGCAGATTTTGCTGCGCCGATGAAGACGCTTGCGGCGTTGTTCCAGCAAGAAAGCGGATACACGGTCGTGACGAGTCTGGGCGCCAGTGGCAAGCTGTACGCGCAGATCAGGAAAGGGGCGGCGTTCGATGTATTCCTCTCGGCTGACGAGGAGATGCCGAAGCGGTTGCTGCAGGAGGGGTTGGCGATAACCGGTTCGCGTTTCGTCTATGCCATCGGCAGGCTGGTGCTGTGGAGTGCGCAGCCCGGTTTTGCGGATGACACGGTGCTCAACCGGGGGAATTTCAGCAAGCTGGCGATCGCCAATCCGCTTTATTCGCCGTATGGGATGGCCGCGAAAGAGACCATGACCAAACTGACCATGTGGAACGCGATGCAGCGCAAGCTGGACAGGAGCGATGACGTGCTGCAGACATATCGGATGGCCGCGACGGAAAAGGCCGATCTGGCCTTCATCGCCCTTTCGCAGGTGATGAAGAACGGCAAGGTGAGCGTGGGGTCGTGGTGGCTGGTGCCGCCCGAGATGCACACGCCCCTCCGGCAGAGCGCGGTGCTGCTGAACGGCGCACAGGATCAGGCGGCGGCGCAGGCCTTCCTCGCTTTCCTGAAAAGCGAAAAGGCCAGGAAGGTGATGCGCGGGTTTGGCTATGAGTTGCCCTGAGTGACAGGAATGCCGATGCGCCGTTTCCTTCGATCTGTTTTGCTGGGCGCGCTGTGGTGCGCGCTGTGGGTGAGCCCGGTGTCGGCTGAATCGCTCACCATCGCCGCCGCCGCCGACCTCAAGTTCGCCATGGCCGACGTGGTGCAAAACTTTCAGCATGAACATCCGGCCGACAAGGTGGAGGTGATCTATGGCTCCAGCGGGAAATTCCTCACCCAAATCGCCAACGGCGCGCCGTTCGATCTGTATTTCTCGGCCGACATCGCCTATCCCCGCACGCTGGAGCAGCAGGGCTTGACGCTGGGGGCGACGCGCCCTTACGCCCTTGGCCGCATCGTGCTGTGGAGCCTCAAACCCGAGCTGGCAAAACTTTCCCTGCGCCAACTGCCGCAAGCCGCCGTCAACAAGTTCTCCATTGCCAACCCGCTGCATGCGCCTTACGGCAAACGGGCAGAGGAGGCTTTGCGTCACGAAGGTGTGTGGGAGGCGTTGCAAGCCAGGCTGGTGCTGGGTGAGAACATCGCCCAAACCGCACAGTTCATAGATTCAGGCGCGGCAGAAGCGGGTATCGTCGCGCTGTCGCTGGTGCGGTCGCCCGCCTTGCAGGGCAAGGGAAGCTGGACGTTGATTCCCGCCGCGTGGCATGCGCCGCTGGAGCAGGGCTTTGTCATCACGCAACGCGCGGCAAACAATGCGCTGGCAAAATCTTTTGCCGATTACATGGCGAGCGAACCGGCGCGGGCGGTGATGCGCCGCTACGGCTTTGTGTTGCCGGGCGAAAACGGGAAATAAACGATGTCGGATGCCGACTGGATTGCTCTTGTCACCACGCTCAAACTTTCCGCTGTGACGACACTGGTGTTGCTGCTGATCGGCATGCCGCTGGCATGGTGGATCGCGGGCACACGTTCGCGTCTGGCGGTGGTGATTGAAGCGGTGGTGGCCTTGCCGCTGGTGTTGCCGCCGACGGTGCTGGGGTTTTACATGCTGGTCGCACTCGGGCCGCACGGGCCGATTGGCGGCGTACTGGAGTCGCTGGGCTTGCATCATCTGGCCTTCACTTTTACCGGGTTGGTATTGGCTTCGACTTTGTACTCGATGCCGTTCATGGTGCAGCCGCTCAAGGACGCATTCGCCGCCGTGGGATCGCGCATGACCGAAGCCGCCGCGACCTTGCGCGCCGACGCGTGGGATCGTTTTTTCAGCGTGGTGCTGCCGCTGTCGCGGCGCGGTCTGCTCACCGCCATCACGTTGACCTTCGCGCATACCGTTGGGGAGTTTGGCGTGGTGCTGATGGTGGGCGGCAACATTCCCGGGCAGACGCAGGTGCTGTCCATTGCCATTTATGATCACGCCGAAGCCATGGATTACGCCAGCGCGCATCTGCTGGCCGGTGGCCTGTTGACCGCTTCCTTCCTGATGTTGTTGGCGGTCTATGTGTTCAACCGGCGTTACAGGGTGGTGCATCCATGAGCATCCGGGCGCGCTTCAGACTTTCCCGTCCGGACTTTACGCTGGACGTGGACCTGCAACTGCCAGCGCGCGGGGTCAGCGCGCTGTTTGGCTCATCCGGTTCCGGCAAGACCACCCTGCTGCGTTGCCTCGCAGGAGTGGAACGCGCCGACGGGTCATTGCAGGTGAACGGGGAAACGTGGCAGGACGACAGGTACTTCCTGCCCGTACACCAGCGGCCATTGGGCTATGTGTTCCAGGAATCCAGCCTGTTTCCGCATCTTTCGGTGCGCGCCAATCTGGAATATGGCTACCAGCGCATCGCCGCTGCGGAAAGACGGGTGCAACTCGATCAGGTGGTGGAGTGGCTGGGGCTGGAAAGATTGATCGGACGCCGCGACGTAACGCGGCTGTCCGGCGGCGAGCGGCAGCGTGTCGCCATCGGCCGCGCCCTGCTTGCCAGCCCGCGCATCCTGCTGATGGACGAGCCCTTGTCCGCGCTCGATGCGGCCAGCAAGCAGGAGATATTTCCCTATCTGGAACGCCTGCACCGCGAACTGGACATTCCCGTGCTTTACGTCAGCCACGCGCTGGATGAAGTGGCGCGACTGGCCGACCATCTGGTGTTGCTGGAACAAGGGCGGGTCGCCGGCGGCGGCGCGTTGCACGAGATGCTGGCGCGGCTCGATTTGCCCACGGCGCACCTGGAGGATGCGGGCGTGGTGCTTGAGGCGCGCATCGTCGAGCATGACACGCAATATCGCCTGACGCGCCTTGATGTGTGCGGCAACAGCCTGTGGGCAGGGCAGGTGCCGCAAGCCCCCGGCAACCGGATCCGTGCCCGCGTGCTGGCGCGCGACGTGAGCATCGCGCTGCAACACGCGCACGACACCAGCATCAGTAACATCCTGCCCGCGCGCATCGTCGGGATCGACGACGACGGGGCAGGCAAAGTGATGGTGCGCATGGAGATCGGGGGTTCGCAGGCAATACTGTCGCGCATCACGGGCCGCTCGCGCGACCGGCTTGGGCTTGCGGTCGGCATGCAGGTGTTTGCACAGGTCAAGAGCGTGGCGCTGATGTAGCGGTTGACGCCGGTGTGCACGGGAGGCCGCAACGATCAAGGGCGGATGCCGTGCTTTCCTGAAACAACAAGCCGGCGATAGGCTCCGATCGGGTCAGCCGCTGTTGCGCAATCCGGCGGCGATGCCGTTGATGGTGAGGTGGATGGCGCGTTTGACCCGTTCGTCATCGTCGCCCGCGCGGTGGCGATGCAGCAGCGACACTTGCAGGTGGTTGAGCGGATCGATGTAGGGCGTGCGCGTGGTCAGGCTGCGGGCCAGCGTGGGATTGCCCTGCAACAGGTGGCTGGCGCCGGTGATCTGGAACAGCATCTCGAGGGTGGTCTGCCACTCGGTTTCGATGGCGCCGAAGATGCGTTCGCGCAGGGCGGCATCCGGCACCAGCTCTGCGTAGCGCGAGGCGATGCCGAGGTCGGTCTTGGACAGCACCATGTCCATATTGGAGAGCAGGCCGCGGAAGAAGGCCCAGTGCTTGTTCATCGCCTGGAGCTGTTTCAGTCCGGCCTGGCCTTCGCGCTCGATGAATTGTTTGGCGGCGCTGCCGAAGCCGTACCAGCCGGGGAGCAGGGTGCGGTTCAGGCCCCAGCTGAACACCCAGGGGATGGCGCGCAAATCTTCGATGCGGTCGGTTGCCTTGCGCGATGCGGGACGGCTGCCGATATTGAGTTCGGCGATTTCGCGGATCGGTGTGGCGGCAAAGAAGTAGTCGGTGAAACCGGGTGTCTCGTACACCAGTTTGCGATAGGCGGCGATGGCATCGACGCTCATCGCTTCCATGATGCGCATGAACTCGGCGTTGCCGTCCGCATTGTGCGGGTAGTCCATCAGCGTGGCCTCCATGGTGGCCGCGACCAATATCTCCAGGTTGCGCCGGCCGATCTCGGGGTCGGAGTATTTGCTGGAGATGACCTCGCCCTGCTCGGTGATGCGAATCTGCCCGTTCACGCTGCCCGGCGGCTGGGCGAGGATGGCCTGAAAGCTGGGGCCGCCGCCACGCCCGACCGTGCCGCCGCGGCCGTGGAACAGGCGCAGTTCGATGCCGTGCTTCCCGAATACGCGCACCAGTTCCAGTTCGGCCTTGTACAGCTCCCAGTTGGCGGTGAGATAACCGCCATCCTTGTTGCTGTCGGAATAACCGAGCATCACTTCCTGCGTATTGCCGCGGCTGGCGAGCATCTCGCGATACCAGGGCAGCGCGAACAGTTCGTCCATGATGACGCCGCAGCCGCGCAAATCCTCGATGGTCTCGAACAGAGGGATGATATTGAGGTGCAACTTCTTGTCTGACAGCAATCCGCTCTGTTGCAGCATCAGCGCCACTTCCAGCAGATCGCTCACCGCGTCGGTCTTGGAGATGATGTAGTTGGGCAAGGCCTCGGCACCGAAGCGGCGATGGATCTCGGCGGCGGTCCGCATCAATTGCAGTTCGCTGCGCGCAGTGGCTGAAAAGTCGTCCAGCTCCGGCGCCAGAGAGGCTCCGGTTTGCAGGGCCGCGAGCAGCGCCGCGCGGCGCGCCGCCTCGTCCAGTTGCGCGTAGTTTGGGGTGCCGGCTTTTTGCAGCAATTCGCCGACCACCTGTTCGTGCACACCGCTGTGCTGGCGCATGTCCAGCGGTGCCAGATGGAAGCCGAACACCTCGGCCGCGCGGCGCAGCTCGCCCATGCGTCCGCGCGAGAGGTAGAGCGCGCCGTGGCGTTCCAGCGAATGGATCACGATATCGAGTTCGGCGATGAACTCGCGCGCATTGGCATAGGGACGCACGTCCTTGCTGATCGCGCGCAGGTGATGCACGCGATGGCCGAGGTGTTCGCTGGTGGCCACCAGGCGGGAGTAGATGGCGATCAGCGCGCGCCGGTAGGGTTCGTCGGCGCGGCTCTCCGCCTGGTCATGGGAGTGTTCGGCGAAGTCGCCCAGTTCCGGGCTGACGTCCACCAGGCGGCTGGAAAGACTGAGGCGCGCGCTGAGCAGATCGGTTTCGGCCAGATAATAGTCCAGTGCGGTGGCGGAGTGGCGCTGCGCGGCGTCCAGCATCACCTCGTGCGTGACGAAAGGATTGCCGTCGCGGTCGCCGCCGATCCAGCTGCCGACCCGCAGGAAAGGGGGAACATCGATGCGCTCTCCGAAATGTTTTTCCAGCTGCCTTTCGATGCCGCCGTAGAGCTTTGGAATCTCGCGCAGGAAGGTGTAATCGTAGAACGACAGGCCGTTTTTCACTTCGTCCTGCACCGTCAGCTTGGTCGTGCGCAGCATGCGGGTGCTCCACAGGATCAGCACGAAACGGTGCAGCGTCTCTTCGTTCTCTTCCAGTTCTTCCGGCGTCATGTCCAGCCGGTCGCGCTCCGCGAGCAGGCTGGAAATGATGAGCTGACAGTTGAGGATGCTCTTGCGCTGCACTTCGGTCGGGTGGGCGGTGAGTACCGGCGAGATGAGCGCCTTGGCAAAGAACGCCTGCACGGTGGCGGCATCGAGCTGCTGTTCCCGCGCGTTTTTCAGCACCCGCTGCAGGCTGCCCTCCTGCGGTTTGGAACCGGCCTTCAGGTGGGCGCGGCGGCGGCGGTTGTGGTGCAGGTCTTCGGCGATGTTGGAAAGCTGGGAGAAATAGCTGAACGCGCGCACCACCAGCAGGGTTTCGTCCGCCGACAGGGCATCCAGCATCTGCTCCAGTTTCTCGCCGTCGCGTTCGTCCTCGGTCTTGCGAAAGCTGACCGCGGCACGGCGAATGTTTTCGATCAGATCGAACGTCGCCACACCTTCCTGTTCGCGCAAGGTGTCGCCGAGGATGCGGCCGAGCAGGCGGATGTCCTCGCGCAAGGGGGCATCCTTGCTGGAAATGGTGGCGGGAACAGCGATCAGATTGGTTTTCATGTTTAACGTCGTCGGCGCAAAAGCGCGGCGCTCCTGCTAGAATGCGCCGCGCTTTTGCTTAAAAAAACACCAGGAAATCACGATGACTCAAGCTACATTCAATCCGCCGTCCCGACTGGTCATCGCCTCGCGCGAGAGCGCGCTGGCCATGTGGCAGGCGGAACACATCCGGGACAGGTTGCGCGCATTATACCCGCAAACCGAAGTCGTCATTCTCGGCATGACCACGCAGGGCGACCAGATTCTCGATGTCACGCTGTCCAAAATCGGCGGCAAGGGCCTGTTCGTGAAAGAACTGGAAACCGCGCTGGAGAATGGCAGCGCCGACATCGCGGTGCATTCGCTCAAAGACGTGCCGATGCACCTGCCGCCCGGATTCGCGCTGGCCTGCATCGCCGAGCGCGAGGATCCGCGCGACGCCTTTGTTTCCAATCAATTCGACAATCTGCAAGCCCTGCCGCCGGGCAGCGTGGTCGGCACCTCCAGCCTGCGCCGTGAAAGCCAGTTGCGCGCACGCTTTCCGCATCTGCGCATCGAACCGCTGCGCGGCAATGTGCAGACCCGTCTGCGCAAGCTGGACGAGGGGCAATACGCCGCCATCATTCTGGCGGCCGCCGGCCTGAAGCGTCTGGGTTTGGGGGAGCGCATCCGTGCCGTCCTCCCCAGCGAGGACAGCCTGCCGGCGGTGGGGCAGGGCGCGCTCGGTATCGAGACGCGCGCCGACCGCGCCGATCTCAAGGCGTTGCTGGCGCCGTTGCATCATGCCGACACCGCGACCTGCGTGCTGGCGGAGCGCGCCATGAGCCGGGCGCTGGCCGGCAGTTGCCAGGTGCCGCTGGGCGGTTTCGCCGAGATGCAAGCGGAGGGTTTGCGCATGCGAGGTTTCGTTGCCACACCGGATGGCAGCCGCCTGCTGCGCGCGGAACACACGGGCGATCGCGCGCAGCCGGAAGCGCTGGGTGATGCCGTGGCGCAAGACCTGTTGCGGCAGGGCGCGGGCGAAATCCTCGCCGCACTGCATGGCTGACACGCCGCTCGCCGGGTTGCGCATTGTCGTCACCCGCCCGCAGGAACAGGCGGCGGGGCTGACGCAACGCATCACCGCGCTGGGCGGGATGCCTTTGTTGTTTCCTTTGCTGGAAATCAATCCAGCGCCCGATCCCTCCGCGCTGCGCGCGTTCGTGTCTCAGGTCGAGCGCTATCAACTGCTCATCTTCATCAGCCCGAACGCGGTGCAGTACGGCATGCAGGCATTGCAACGCCTGCCGGCCGAAGTGGACGTCGCCGCGGTCGGTCAGGGCAGTGCACGCGCATTGCGCGCGCTGGGGGTGGCACACGTCATTGCGCCGGAAGGTCGCGCCGACAGTGAAGCCTTGCTGGCGCTGCCCGAACTGCAAAATGTGTCCGGCCGGCGCATTGCCATCCTGCGCGGCGATGGGGGCCGCGAACTGCTGGGCGACACGCTCGCGGCGCGCGGTGCCAAGATCACCCATGTCACCTGTTACCGACGCAGCAAGGCGGCACTCGATGTCGCCGCCTTGCGGGCAGCCCGGCCCGATGCGATCACGCTGACCAGCAGCGAGGCGCTGGCGCATCTGGATACTGCCCTGGCAGGTGACGCCGCCTGCAGGGAGAAAATCCCGCTGTTCGTGCCGCACCCGCGCATCGCCGCCGCAGCGCGTGCGCTGGGCTGGCAAACGGTGCTGCCGACGGACAGCGGGGATGACGGTCTATGCGCCGGTTTGGTAGCATGGGCCATGCGACGTACCCAGTGAGCCGACCATGAGTGAAGAAAACGTTCCTGCCGCACCCCCCGAAACAACCGTGCCACGGCCGGGCTGGCTGGCGCGCCTGTCGCTGCTTCATCTCGTTGTGGCGGTGCTGATTGTGCTGTTCGTCTGGCAATGGCTGGATATGCATGCGCGCCTCGGCCAGTTGCAACAGCAGGTGGCGCAACGCCTGGCCGAAGTGGAAGGGACCAGCAAGGCGAACCAGGTGCTGGCCGCGCAGAACCAGGAGTTGACGCGTGAGCTGGGCGGCAAGCTGGGCCTGCTGGAGAGCCGTGCGGCCGAGACCCAGACACAGCGCGCCGCGCTGGAGAGTTTGTATCAGGATATCTCCGGCAGCCGGGAACAGACCCTGCTGGCCGATGTGGAGCAGGTGTTGCTGATTGCCGAGCAGCAATTGCAGCTGTCCGGCAATGTCAAGGCGGCACTGATCGCGCTGCAGAATGCCGCCGGCCGTTTGCAGCGCTCGGAGCGGTCGGGCGCGGCCGATCTGCGCCGGCGCATCGAGCGTGACATCGAGCGCCTGCGTGCCTTGCCCGAAATCGATGTGCGCGCGCTCGACCGTCAACTCGACCAGTTGATCGCGGTGGCGGAGCAGTTGCCGCTGGCGCAGGACCGGCAGACAGTCGGCGCGGCGGAAACCGCGACTCCGGATGTCGCCGCGGGGAATGCCTGGCAGCGTTTCTGGCGCGAGCTGTGGCAGCAGTTGCGGCAACTGGTCCGCATCGAGAATACACAACAGGCCGAAATGCCGCTGTTGTCCCCCTCGCAGTCGTTCTTCGTGCGCGAGAACCTGAAGCTGGTGCTGCTGTCCGCGCGCTTGTCGCTGCTATCGCATGACGAGGCCGGGTTCCGGCGCGAGCTGAAAACCGTGCAGGGCTGGGTCGGGCGCTATTTCGACGCCGCCGCGAGCGAGACCCGGCTGGCCCAGCAACTGTTGCGCAAATTGCTGGCGACAGAAATCGCCATCGATTTGCCGGATATCGGCACCACGCTGGAAGCGGCGCGCAACCTGCGCGCGGCCCAGGAACGGGGCGCGCGATGAAAGCACTCGTCTGGCTGGTGTTGCTGTTCGCCGCCGCCGTCGCGCTGGCGGTCGCGGCCGCGCATCCCGGCTATGTGTTGCTGGCGTATCCGCCCTGGCGCATCGAGTTGTCGTTCAGCCTGTTTGTCCTGGGCGCGCTGGGCACGTTCATCCTCGGCCATCTGCTGTTGCGCGGTCTTGCATCGGTATTGCAGTTGCCGGCGCACGTGCGCCGCTATCGGGCCGGGCGCGCACGGGAAAAAGGCCGCGCCGCCATGCTGACCGCGCTGACTGCGTACTTTGAAGGCCGCTTTGCGGCGGCTGAAAAAATGGCGCAGCGCGCGATCGCCCTGGGAGAACAGCCGGCGCTGAATGCGGTGCTGGCCGCGCGGGCGGCGCATGCGCTGCGGCATTTCGAGCAACGCGACGCCTATCTGTCCCAAGCTGCCGGCAAAACGGCGGGCGACGACACCCTGCGCCTGCTGGCGCAGGCGGAGTTCGAACTCGAGCGGCGCCAGCCTCAGGCCGCGCTGGCCGCTCTGAAGGCGCTCGACGATAGCGGGGTGCGCAAGCACGTCGGGGCCATGACGCTGGAGCTGAAGGCGCAACAACAGGCGCACAACTGGGACGCGGTGCTCGAATTGGCGGGACAACTGGAAAAACGCAATGCCATCCATCGCACCCTGGCGCAGCAGATGCGCCAGCACGCCTGGCTGGAAAAACTGCGCGCGAGCGCGGAAAACGGACAAGCGCTGCGCACCCTGTGGAAGCAGATGCCGCCCGAGTTGCGGCGCACTGCGGGAATCACCGCGGTGGCGGCGCGCATCTTCAAGCAGGCGGGCGAATGCGCGCTGGCGCGCCAGATTCTGACGGAAAGCCTGAACGCAGAATGGAACAGCGAATTGGTCGCGCTCTATGGCGATTGCCGGGAAGGCAGCGTGGTCGGGCAGATCGAACAGGCGGAAGCCTGGCTGGCGGTGCACCATGACGATGCCGGGCTGCTCCTGGCGCTGGGCAAACTTTGCCTGCACCAGGAACTGTGGGGCAAGGCGCAGAATTATCTGGAGGCCAGCCTCAGCGTGCAGCCGGGGCGCGCAACCTATACCGCGCTGGCACAACTGGCCGAAAAACAGCACAAGCCGGACGAGGCGTTCAGGTATTACCAGTTGGCGACAAAAATAAGTGAACCTGGAAAGAAGGGTCGAGCCACGGATGAACACCGATAAACACGGATAAAAACCTGCATTGGGTCGGGTGGGTGCTGCACCCAGAAGGGGCTTGCAACGGATGTGATCGTTCCCGGTTTATCGGTGAAAATCCGTGTTCATCCGTGGACGAATGCAGTTAAATCGAAACTATTGCTTCGGCGCGAACGTGAACATGTCACTGAAGAACGCGTCATCCTGCAGTCCGCGTTGCGCGCTGAAATCGCGATGGGCGGCCTGGACCATCACCGGCGCGCCGCAGGCATACACCGCATAGGCGGAAAGATCGCTGAAATCCTGCAGCACCGCGTCGTGCACGAAGCCGGTGCGCCCGTGCCAGGCCTCATCCGAAACCACCGGCGTGAACCGGATGCCGAGCTTCTCCCATTCCCCGATCTTGTCCAGCATGTACAGGTCGGATACCTTGCGCACCCCCCAGTAGAAATGCATCTCCCGCTGAAAGCCGATCTTGAGCGCGTGCTCGATGATGGCTTTGACCGGCGCAAAGCCGGTGCCGCTGGCGACGAAGATGATCGGCCGGTCGTTATCCTCGCGCAGGAAAAAAGTGCCGAGCGGGCCCTTGATGCGCAGAATGTCGCGCTCCCTCATGCGCGTGAACACCTGCTCGGTGAACGTTCCGCCGGGAATGTGGCGCACGTGCAATTCCAGCAGGCCGTCGTCGTGCGGCGCATTGGCCAGCGAGAAACTGCGCGGCTTGTCGTCCTTCTGCAGGATGTCGATGTATTGTCCGGCAAGGAACTGCAAGCGCTCGTTGGCCGGCAGCTTGAGCCACAGCACCATCACGTCATCCGCCACTTTCTGCATTTTCTCCACGCGGCAGGGCAGCATCTTCACCGGAATTTCCTGTGCCCGGCTCACTTCGTGGCTCTCGATCACCAGGTCCGACAGCGGTTTGGCGCAGCAGAACAGCGCCATGCCGGCGGCTTTTTCCGCATGGGTCAGGGTGGTGTCCTGGTATTCGCCGTAATCGACATTGCCCGCGAGAATCCTGCCTTTGCACACGCCGCAGGCGCCATTGCGGCAACTGTAGGGCAGCAGCAGACCGTGCGCCAGCGCGCCTTCCAGAATGCTGTCGTCGGCTGCGGCCGGGAACGTGTGCCCGCTCGGCTGAATGGTGATCTTGAAACTCATGGAGGAAGCCCGTTTGCAATGAGGGCGCGATTTTACAGGCTGACGCGCTTTGATGCGAGTGAAGTCGGCTGTGGGCGCAGCTCGCGGTGCGGCATAATCGCGGCATGAATAATCTGCTCATCATCGGCTGCGGGGACATCGCGCGGCGCACGATCCCGCTGCTGGCGGGGCATTTCCGCCTGTACGCCCTGCTGCGCAATCCGGCGCAGGGCGCATCGCTGCGCGGTCTGGGGGTCACGCCCTTGAGCGGCGATCTGGATGACCGGCACAGCCTGCGCCGCCTGGCCGGACTGGCGCAAACCGTGCTGTATCTGGCCCCGCCAGACGGGCGCGGCGCGCGGGATGGGCGCACCCGCAATCTGCTGGCGGCGCTGGCACAGGGCCGTGTGCCGGCGCGTCTGGTCTATATCAGCACCAGCGGCGTCTATGGCGATTGCGCCGGGGCGTGGGTGAGCGAGACGCGCCCGCCGCGCGCGCAAACCCGGCGCGCGCTGCTGCGCCTCGATGCCGAGCAGCAAATCCGCCACTGGGCGGCGCGCAACCGGGTGAGTGCCTCGATTCTGCGCGTGCCCGGCATCTATGCCGCGGAGCGCCTGCCGCTGGAACGCCTGCGCGCGGGGCTGCCGGCCATCCTCGCCGCCGAAGACGGGTACAGCAATCACATCCATGCCGACGATCTGGCGCGCATCCTGCTCGCGGCCTTGCGCCATGCCCGTCCGAACCGGATCTATCACGCGGTGGACGACGACGAGATGAGGATGGGCGATTACTTCGATGCCGTTGCCGATGCGCACGGCCTGCCGCACCCGCCGCGTTTGCCGCGCGCTGCGGTGCAGCAACAGGTGTCACCGATGATGTGGTCGTTCATGAACGAATCGCGCCGTTTGCGCAATGACAGGATGAAGCGCGAACTGTGCGTGCGGTTGCGCTATCCGGGTCTGGATTTTCCCTGATTTTCAGGACGCGCCGAATCCGAACCCGGTTGGGTTTTTGGGGTGGGCGGCTGTTGGCTGCCTACATCAGGATGACGTCGTATTGTTCCTGGCTATATTGCGTCTCGACTTGCAGCGAGACCGGCTTGGCGATGAAGTCGGAAAGCTGGGCGAGGCTCTGCGATTCCTCGTCGAGGAACAGGTCGATCACCTGTTGCGAGGCGAGGATGCGGTATTCGCGCGCATTGAACTGGCGCGCCTCGCGCACGATCTCGCGCAGAATCTGGTAACACACGGTCTGCGCCGTCTTCAACTCGCCGCGTCCCTGGCAGACGGGGCACGGTTCGCACAGCACGTGGGCCAGACTCTCGCGGGTGCGCTTGCGCGTCATCTCGATCAGGCCCAGTGCCGAGAAACCGTGGACGTTGATCCGGGTGCGGTCGAACGCGAGCATTTTCTTGAACTCCGCCAGCACGCCGTCGCGATGTTCCTGCGAGTCCATGTCGATGAAGTCGCAAATGATGATGCCGCCCAGATTGCGCAGGCGCAGTTGGCGCGCGATGACCTGCGCCGCTTCCAGGTTGGTCTTGAAGATGGTGTCGTCGAAACTGCGCCCGCCGACGAAGCCGCCGGTGTTGACGTCGATGGTGGTCAGCGCCTCGGTCTGGTCGATGATCAGGTAGCCGCCCGATTTCAGCTCGACCCGCTTGGACAGGGCATACTCGATTTCTTCCTCCACCCCGTACAGGTCGAACAGCGGCCGCGCACCGATGTAATGATTGAGCCGGTGCATCGCCGCCGCATTGTAGTCGCGGGCGAATTCCTGCATGCGCAGGTGGGTGTCGCGCGAGTCCACCAGAATGCGGGCGACCTTGTCGTTGGCGAAATCGCGCAACACGCGCAGGCTGATGTCCAGTTCCTTGTACAGCAGGGCGGGCGCGCCGAGGCGTTGCGACTGCTGTTGCAGGTTGTGCCACAACTTGTCGAGATAGTCGATGTCGGTGCGCAGCTCTTCGTCGCTGGCGCCCTCCGCCAGGGTGCGGATGATGTAGCCGCCGCCATGCCCGGCAGGCAACACTTGCAGCAGGCGGGTGCGCAGGGCATCGCGTTCCGCCTCGTCCTCGATGCGTTGCGACACGCCGATGTGCGACTCCTGCGGCAGGAAGACCAGCAGGCGCCCGGCGAAACTGAGCTGGGTGGACAGGCGCGCGCCCTTGCTGCCGATCGGGTCCTTGATCACCTGTGCCAGAACGCTCTGTCCTTCGAACAGGACTTTCTCGATCGGCTTGGCCGGGCTGCCGTCGATGCGGTTCTCCCAGATGTCGGCCACATGGAGGAAGGCCGAGCGCTCCAGGCCGATGTCGATGAAAGCGGACTGCATGCCGGGCAGCACGCGCTTCACGCGACCGACATACACATTGCCGACCAGCCCGCGCTGGCTGCCGCGCTCGATGTGCAATTCCTGCACGATGCCCTGCTGCATCACGGCGACGCGGGTTTCCTGCGGCGTGACGTTGATCAGAATTTCTTCGTTCATGGGGTAGTGATGCCGAATGATTTGAGCAATTCTACCGTTTCGTGCAGCGGCAGACCGACCACGCCGCTATAGCTGCCTTCCAGATGTTCGACGAACGCGGCGGCCTGTCCCTGGATGCCATAGGCGCCCGCCTTGCCATGCGCTTCGCCGCTGGCGAGATAGCGCCGGATGCGCGCTTCGTCGAGCGCCGCAAAGCGGATGCGCGTGCTGACGACGCGGCATTCCGTGTGCTCGCCCAGGGCGACCGCGACGGCGGTGATGACTTCATGGCTGCGTCCGGACAGTTGGCGCAGGATCTCCGCTGCGTGCGCATTGTCTTCGGGCTTGCCGATGATCTGCTGTTCCAGGACGACCACCGTGTCGGCGGTCAGGATGGGCGCGGGGCGGAGGGCGCGCAGACGCAGTGCCTCCAGCGCGGCCTGCGCCTTCTCGCGGCAGACCCGCTCGACATAGACGGCGGGTGATTCCTGCGCCAGCGGCAACTCGTCCACGTCGATCTGGCGGCGCGGATCGTTGCGCAACAGCAGCAGATCGAAGCCGACGCCGATCTGCTTCAGCAGTTCGCGCCGGCGCGGGCTCTGCGAAGCAAGGTAAATGCGTGGATGGGTGTGGCTCATCGGTCCGGAAAAGCCAAGAACAGCCACAGATGAACACGGATATTCACGGCGGGGCGGGGTGAAGTGCGAGTTGTTTCCTGTTTGGGCATCATCGGCATGGCGCGGCGTTCATCTGTGGCTCGGTATTTTTATTCTCTGTGATAGGGGTGATTGTGCAGCAGCGAGTGCGCCCGGTAAAGTTGCTCGGCGAGCAGTACGCGCACCATGCCGTGCGGCAGGGTGAGGGCGGACAGTGCCAGCAGTTGCCGCGCGCGCTGTTTGACCGTGTTGTGCAGGCCGTCCGCGCCGCCGATGATGAAGGCGACATCATTGCCCTGTTGCATCCAGTCCCGCATCTGTTGCGCGAGCTGTTTCGTGGTGGGGGTTGCGCCGCGCTCGTCCAGCGCGATGCAGTGTGCAGAAGCGGGCAGGGCAGCCAGGATGCGCTGTGCTTCGGCTTCCATGATCTGCGCCGTGGTTTTGCCGGTGGTGCGCGGCTCCGGCTTGATCTCGACCAGCTCGATCCTCGCCTCGCGCGGCATGCGCTTGGCGTATTCGCTGAAGCCTTCGGTGATCCACGACGGCATCCTGTTGCCCACCGCGAGGATCAGCAGTTTCATTCCAAACCTCGCTTAGCCACAGATTTACACGGATAAACACGGATGCAAAACCAAAATTGGAGCTCGTAGCGAGCACAAGCTTTTCGAGTCCATCCGTGAACATCCGTGTTCATCCGTGGCCCAATTGTTTTTTCGGGTTTATTTACCTGCGCCGGCGCGCAGCTTCGGTTGCACGCCCCACAGCTCTTCCAGATTGTAATAGGCGCGCACCGCCGGCTGCATGATATGGACGATGACATCGCCCATATCGACCAGCACCCATTCCCCGCTGTCGCCGCCCTCGATGCCGTATACCGTCTCGCCGCGCGCCTTCAACTGTTCCTCGACGTGGTCGGCCAGCGCCTTGGTCTGGCGCGTCGATTGCGCGCTGGCGATCACCATGGTTTCAAACAGCGAGTTGAATTTGCGCGTGTCGATGACTTCAATGTCGAGCGCCTTGATGTCTTCCAGCGCGGCCACGATGGCCTGGGTCTTTTCTTTTGCGTTCAGCATGGTCGATAGAGTGAGTGGGTGTGGATGTAATGGACGACGGCATCCGGCACGAGGGAACGGAGGCTTTTTTTCTCCGCGCAACGGCGGCGGATGTCGGTGGCGGAAATGTCGAGGGCGGGCATGTCGGCGACGAAGATTCTGCCGGCAGGCGCCTCATGCAACGCCAGTGCGCCGGGGGCGAGGCGGGCGCGGTATTCGGCCTGCAACGCGGCATCGGCTTGCGCCATGGCATTGCCCAGCGGTTGCCCGCCAGCCCGTTGCAGCACCACGATATGCGCCAGCGCGAACAATTGCCGCCAGTCGTGCCAGGTGTGCAACTGCAGGAACGCGTCGCCGCCGAGAATCAGGCACAGCGGCTGCGCCAAGCCCAGCTCGGCGCGCAGCGAGGTCAGTGTATCCACCGTGTAACAGGGGTCACTGCGGAACACCTCGCGCACATCGACCTGGAATTCGGGATGGCCGGCGATGGCCAGTCGCACCATCTCCCAGCGCGCCTGTGCCGATGCGCAGGGGGCGGTGCGGTGCGGCGGCGTGCCGCTGGGGACAAAGCATATCCTGGCCAGTCCGCACTGCTCCAGCGCTTCCTGCGCGATGCGCAGATGGCCGTGGTGGACGGGATCGAACGTTCCCCCCAGGATTCCGATTGGCGCGCTGCCCACTGCTTACAGTGCCAGCCGGCGCATGTCGGACAGCACATGCGCCAGGTAGGTGGCGAAGCGCGCGGCAGCCGCGCCGTCGATCACGCGGTGGTCGTAGGACAGCGACAGCGGCAGCATCAGGCGCGGCACGAACTCGCCGTCCTTCCACACCGGCTTCATGCTGGCACGCGACACGCCGAGGATGGCGACTTCCGGCGCGTTGATGATGGGGGTGAAGGCGGTGCCGCCGATGCCGCCCAGGCTGGAGATGGAGAAGCAACCGCCCTGCATGTCGGCAGCACTGATCTTCAGGTCGCGCGCCTTGGTGCTCACTTCGCCCAATTCTTTCGCCAGTTGCACGATGCCCTTCTGGTCCACGTCGCGGATCACCGGCACCATCAGGCCATTCGGCGTGTCCACGGCCACGCCGATGTGGATATATTTTTTCACGATCAGCGTTTCGCCGGAGGCATCCAGCGAAGCGTTGAAGTCCGGGAAATGCTTGAGGGTCAGCGCGCACGCCTTGAGCATGAACGCCAGCGGCGTGATCTTGATGTTCTGCTTGGCGTATTCCGCGCCCAGTTCCTTGCGGAAAGCCTCCATCTCGCTGATGTCGGCCTCCTCGAACTGCGTCACATGCGGGATCATCACCCAATTGCGGTGCAGGTTGGCGCCGGAGATCTTCTTGATGCGCGACAGCGGTCTGGTTTCGATTTCGCCAAATTTGGCGAAGTCCACGTCCGGCCACGGCAACAGGCCGGGCAGGGCGCCGCCGGGAGCTGCTCCCTGCGGTTTGGCCAGCGCCTGCTTGACGAAGTTCTGCACGTCGTCCCGGGTGACGCGGCCTTTTTCGCCGCTGCCGCCGACGAGCGCCAGGTTCACCCCCAGCTCGCGCGCGAAGCGGCGGATGGACGGGCTGGCATGCGCGTTGCCGCCCGCGGCCGGTGCGGGTGCGGACACAGCGGGTGCGGCAGGGGCGGGGGCCGGTTTTGCGGCGACCGGTGCGGGTGCGGCGGCTTGCGGGGCGGGTGCAGATGCCGGTGCCGGGGCAGGCGCTGCCTGGCTGGCGGCGCTGCCCTCGACCAGCGCGATCAGATCGCCTTCCGATACCTTGTCGCCGACCTTGATCTTCATTTCCTTGACCACGCCGGCAAACGGCGCCGGCACATCCATGGTTGCCTTGTCGGTCTCCAGCGTGATCAAGGTCTGCTCGGCCGCAATCGTGTCGCCGGCCTTTACCGCGACTTCGATGACGGTCACTCCCTTGAATCCGCCGATGTCCGGTACTTGTACTTTATTGGTTTCTGCCACGTCGTTCTCCTTGATTACACCGTGGTGGGATTCGGCTTGTCCGCATTGATCTGGTACAGCTTGATCGCGCGGCTCACTTCCTTCGCCTCCACTTTGCCTGCGTCAGCCAGCGCCTTCAATGCGGCTACGGCGACGTAGAAGCGGTCCACCTCGAAGAAGTGGCGCAGTTTCTTGCGCGTGTCGGAGCGGCCGAAACCGTCCGTGCCCAGCGTCTTGTAGGAAGCCTTGACGTAGGGCCGGATCTGGTCGGCATAGGCGCGGATGTAATCGGTCGCGGCGACGACCGGCGTATCTGCCGCCAGACATTGTTCGACATAGCTCACGCGCGGCTTCGCTTCCGGATGCAGGGTATTCCACCGTTCGCAGTCGATGCCGTCGCGGCGCAGCTCGTTGAAACTGGTCACACTCCACACATCGGCGGCGACGCCAAAATCCTTTGCCAGCAATTCGCCGGCGGCGATCACCTCGCGCAGGATGGTGCCGCTGCCCAGCAACTGGACGCGAGGCTTCTTCGCCTCTCCCTTGCCGCTGCCGCCCGCGCTGAACTTGTACATCCCCCGGATGATGCCTTCTTCCGCGCCCTTGGGCATGGCCGGGTGGGCGTAGTTCTCGTTCATCACGGTCAGGTAATAGAACACGTCTTCCTGTTTGTGATACATGCGCTCCATGCCGTGCTGGATGATGACCGCGAGTTCGTAGGCGAAGGTCGGATCGTAGGACACGCAGTTGGGAATGGTCGCGGCCATCAGGTGGCTGTGGCCGTCCTGATGCTGCAAGCCCTCGCCGTTCAGCGTGGTGCGCCCGGCGGTGCCGCCGACGAGGAAGCCGCGCGAACGCAGGTCGCCCGCAGCCCACGCCATGTCGCCGATGCGCTGGAAGCCGAACATCGAGTAGTAGATGTAGAACGGGATCATCGCCACACCGTGGTTGGCATAGGCGGTGGCCGCCGCGATCCAGTCCGCCATGCCGCCCGCCTCGTTGATACCTTCCTGCAGGATCTGCCCGGTCTGGTCTTCCTTGTAGAACATCAGCTGGTCGGCATCCTGCGGGGTATAGAGCTGCCCCACCTGCGAGAAGATGCCGAGCTGGCGGAACATGCCTTCCATGCCGAAGGTGCGCGATTCGTCCGGTACGATCGGCACGATCTGGCGGCCGATCGCCTTGTCTTTCACCAGCACGCCGAGCAGGCGCACGAACGCCATCGTGGTGGAAAACTCGCGCCCCTCACTGTCTTTGAGCAGGGCGGAAAACGCCTCCAGCGGCGGGATGTTGAGCGGGTGCGCCAGCGGTTCGCGCGCGGGCAGGGTGCCCATCTCGGTACAACGCTGCTTCAGGTATTTCTCTTCCTGGCTATCCTTGGCCGGGCGCACGAACGGCAGTTTCGGCAATTCTTCGTCGGTGACCGGGATGTTGAAGCGGTCGCGGAATTTGCGCAGCGATTCGCCGTCCATCTTTTTTTGCTGGTGGGTCGGGTTCTGTGCTTCACCGGACGAGCCCATGCCGTAACCCTTCACCGTCTTGGCGAGGATGACCGTCGGCTGGCCTTTGTGTTTGGAGGCCGCCGCATAGGCCGCAAACACCTTGTGCGGATCATGCCCGCCGCGGTTCAGGCGGAAGATCTCGTCGTCGGACATGTCGGCGACCAGTTCCAGCAACTCGGGATATTTGCCGAAGAAGTGCTGGCGCACGAAAGCGCCGTCGCGCGACTTGTACGTCTGGTATTCGCCGTCCACCACTTCTTCCATGCGCTTCAGCAACAGGCCGCTCTTGTCCTTGGCCAGCAGGCGGTCCCATTTGCCGCCCCACACCACCTTGATCACGTTCCAGCCGGCGCCGCGGAACACGCCTTCCAGTTCCTGGATGATCTTGCCGTTGCCGCGCACCGGGCCGTCCAGGCGCTGCAGGTTGCAGTTGATGACGAAGATCAGGTTGTCGAGTTTTTCGCGTCCCGCCATCGAGATCGCGCCCAACGATTCCGGCTCGTCCGTCTCGCCGTCGCCGAGGTAAGCCCATACCTTGCGCCCCTCGGTCTGGGCCAGATTGCGGTGTTGCAGATAGCGCATGAAGCGCGCCTGATAAATCGCCATCAGCGGGCCGAGGCCCATCGACACGGTGGGAAACTGCCAGAAGTTAGGCATCAGCCACGGGTGCGGATAGGAGGACAGGCCGCCGCCATCGACTTCCTGGCGGAACTTGTACAGTTGTTCTTCCGTCAGGCGGCCTTCGAGGAAGGCGCGCGCGTACATGCCGGGCGAGGAATGGCCCTGGAAATACACCAGGTCGCCGCCGTGCTGGTCGGTCTTGCCGTGGAAGAAATGGTTGAAGCCCACGTCATAAAGCGTCGCCGCCGAAGCGAAGCTGGCGATGTGCCCGCCCAGTTCGGACGACTCCTTGTTTGCGTTCAGCACGATGGCCATCGCGTTCCAGCGCATCAGCGCGCGAATGCGGTGTTCCATCTCGTGACTGCCCGGTGAACGTTCCTCCTTGTCCAGCGGGATGGTGTTGATGTAGGGCGTGGTCGCGCTGATCGGCATATCGTCGCCGGCGAGGCGCGCATGGTTGATGAGCTGATCGATCAGGAAGTGGGCGCGCTCGGCGCCTTCCTGTTCCAGCACGGACTGGAGCGAATCCAGCCATTCCTGTGTTTCCTGCGCATCGTAGTCGGGTTGTTGCGTCGCCATCTTTACTCTCTCCCTAAATAACGGGTGCTTCTTAAAATCCAGATTTCATCCCAACTGCTTCGTTGTGGCGGGAATTCCTTGCTTGCATATACATCATATGCGGCGCTGCGGAATTTCCTTCACGCCTTGCATTTGGGCGAACTCTGAATTTTCAGACGCGCCCTAACAACGTGTCGTTTCGTTTTCTGTCACCAGCCAATCGATCTTGCGGTCAGTGCTTTCCAGCGGTATCTCTTCGACCACCTGCAACGCAAAGGCGGCGGCAACCAGGGACGGCTGTTGCGGCCAGCGCGCCAGCAAGCGGTCGAAAAAACCGCCGCCGTAGCCCAGGCGTCCCCCGGCGCGGTCGAAGGCAACGCCGGGCAGCAGAATCAGGTCGATTTCGCCCGGCGCATCGAAGCGCCGGCACCGCCCGGCGACAGGTTCGCGGATGCCGTAAGCGCCCGGTGCCACATCGTCCCCCAAGTTGCCGATCTGGTACAAGTCCAGATGCCGGCCGGCTTTGTTCACGCGCGGCAACAGCACCCGCTTGCCGTCCGCCAATGCTTGCCGCACCCACAACTCGCTGTGCCACTCCGAGCCGAAGTTCAGATAGCCCAGCACCGTTCGCGCTGTTTTATAGCTTGCCAGGCCGCATAGCCGGCGGACGATCTCTCCGCTCCAGTGCGCCTGTAAGGTTGGTGTCAGCTGGTCGCGGGCCGCGATTATACGTTGCCGCAGTGCCTGCTTCCTAGCCCGGATGTCAGAGGGAGAGGGCGCCATGTCGGCCAAATGCAATCATTGCGGCTAAATTGGTGGCATCCAATCCCATTTGAATTCATTAGCCGAGAAAAAGTCGGTATGCGGGGTTGTCGCTCTCGTCCCAGTACGGATAGCCCAGGGTGTCGAGGAAGGTCTTGAGCGCCTTTTTGTCGGTCTTTGGTACTTGCATCCCGACCAGTACCCGACCGTAATCCGCGCCGTGGTTGCGGTAGTGGAACAGCGAGATGTTCCAGTTGTGGCTCATGCTGTTGAGAAAATTCATCAGCGCGCCGGGACGCTCGGGGAATTCGAAGCGGAACAGGATTTCGTCCCTGGCTTCGGGCGCGTGGCCGCCGACCAAGTGGCGCAGATGCAGCTTGGCCATTTCGTTGTCGCTCAAATCCAGGGTGGGCAATTTGCTGCGTTGCAACTTTTCGATAAGATCGGAGGCTTCCGTCTGGTCTTTTACCTGGATGCCGACGAACACCTGCGCCGCCTTGGGGTCGGCGTAGCGGTAGTTGAATTCGGTGATGTTGCGGCGGCCGAGCAGCGCGCAGAACTTGCGGAAGCTGCCCGGGGTTTCCGGGATGGTGACGGCGAGAATGGCCTCGCGTTTCTCGCCGATCTCGGCGCGCTCGGCGACGAAGCGCAGGCGGTCGAAGTTCATGTTCGCCCCGCAGGCGACCGAGACGAGCGTCTCGCCTTTGAGCTGTTCGCGCTTGGCGTACAGCTTCGCACCCGCGACCGCCAGCGCGCCGGCCGGTTCTAGGATGGAGCGCGTGTCCTGGAACACGTCCTTGATGGCCGCGCACACTTCGTCGGTATCGACCAAGATGACTTCATCCACATATTTTTTGCAGATGCGGAAGGTCTCTTCGCCCACGTATTTGACCGCCGTGCCGTCGGAAAACAGGCCGACGTCGTCGAGCGTGACGCGCTTTCCGGCCTTGAGCGAGCGATACATCGCGTCGGAATCGGTGGTCTGCACGCCGACGATCCGGATGTCGGGACGCACCTGCTTGACGTAGGACGCCACGCCCGCGATCAGACCGCCGCCGCCGATGGCGCAGAAGATGGCGTGGATGTCACCCTGATGCTGGCGCAAAATTTCCATGCCGATGGTGCCCTGTCCGGCAATGACATCCGGGTCGTCAAAGGGGTGCACGAAGGTGAGCTGTTTTTCCTTTTCCAGCGCAAGGGCGTGGGCGTAGGCATCGCTGTAACTGTCGCCGTGCAGCACAATTTCCACCGCGCGCTGGCCGAAGTGGCGCACCGCATCGATCTTCACCTGCGGCGTGGTGGTCGGCATCACGATGACGGCTTTGCACCCCAGGCGATGTGCGGAAAGCGCCACGCCTTGCGCATGGTTGCCCGCCGAGGCGGCGATCACGCCCTGCCTGAGTTGCGCGGGGGACAAGTGCGCCATCTTGTTGTAGGCGCCGCGCAACTTGAACGAGAACACGGGCTGCATGTCCTCGCGCTTGAACAGGATGGTGTTGCCGGTGCGCGCAGACAAGCTGGGCGCGTGTTCCAGCGGCGTTTCGAGGGCCACGTCATACACGCGGGCGGTGAGGATGCGCTTCAGATAACTCTGCATGATGATTTGCGGCTAAACATATATTGGCCGCAAGGGTAGCAGGAAATGGGGTTTGCTGTCTTATGCCACGCTTGGGATGAAGCTTCTTAACTTCCTCCAGCCCCCTCACACGGGGATGTTGGGAGGCGTTTGATTTTAAGCGCGCAGCCCGATCATCTTGTAAAAACCTGGCAGGTCGCTCAAGTCCGGCAATACGCCCGCCGCCCCGGTGAAATCCTGCCTGATGGTATAGGGGTTGGTGGTGACGTAGGTCTTGATCCCCGCGGCCAGCGCAGACTGCAGGCCGTTGTAGGAATCTTCCAATGCGATGCAGTCGTCGGGCGCCAGTTGGAGTTCGTTCAGCACCCAGTTGTAAATGTCCGGCGCGGGTTTCTTGTGCGGCACGATGTCGCCGCAGCCGTTGACCGCGAAGGAGCTTGCCCAATCTTGGCCCAGGCCGACTTCCAGCAGGGCGCTCACGTTTGCGGCGGTAGTGGTGGTGGCAATGGCCAGCATGATGCCGCTGGCGCGTGCTTCATGGATCAGTTGCTTGATGCCGGGACGCAACGGGATCGCGCCTTCGCGCAGCATGGCGGTGTAGTGGCCGGTCTTCACCGCATGCAGATGTTTGACGAAATCGTCGTATTTGTCCGGCTTGGTGTAGCCCTGCAAAAAATCCGAAACGAAATATTTGATGCGTTCCTTGCCGCCGGTGACTTTGAGCAGTTTGTCGTACAGTGCGACGTCCCAGTTCCAGGGAAGATTGTTTTCGGCGAACGCCTTGTTGAAGGATTTGCGGTGGCCGTCTTCGGTATCCGCCAGCGTGCCGTCCACATCGAAAATAATTGCTTTGAGTGTCATGTTTGAGTCCTTGTGAATTCAAAATCTAACCGGCCACGGACGAACGCGGATCTTCACGAAAAAAACCAACTCAATCCGTGTTTCATCTGTGTTCATCCGTGGCTGATTTGTTTTTAGCGCATCCCCGGAAATTTTCCTGCCATGCCGCGCATCATCTTGGCCATGCCACCTTTGCCGCTGAACATCTTCATCATCTTCTGCGATTGCTCGAACTGGTTCAGCAACTGGTTGACGTGCATCACCTGCACGCCGGAACCTGCGGCGATGCGCTTCTTGCGCGAGGCCTTGATCTGCTCGGGGTGCGACCGTTCGTACGGGGTCATCGAGTTGATGATGCCTTCGGTGCGGTTGATCTGGCGTTCATCGACTTTCGCTCCGGCCGCGGCCTGCGCCAGTTGCGCGGGCAGCTTGTCCATCAGCGCCGACATGCCGCCCATCTTGCGCATCTGCACGATCTGCATCTTGAAGTCGTTGAGGTCGAAGCCCTTGCCGCTCTGCACTTTCTTCGCCAGCTTGGCCGCTTCGGCATGATCGACATTGCGCTGCGCTTCTTCCAGCAGGGACAGCACGTCGCCCATGCCGAGAATGCGCTGCGCCATGCGCTCGGGATGGAAGGCTTCGAGGCCGTTGGGTTTCTCGCTGACACCGACGAACTTGATCGGCTTGCCGGTGATTTGTCGCACCGACAGCGCCGCGCCGCCGCGCGCATCGCCGTCCAGTTTGGTCAGGATCACGCCGGTCAGCGGCAGCGCGTCGCCGAAGGCCTTGGCGGTATTGACCGCGTCCTGGCCGGTCATCGCATCGACCACAAACAGGGTCTCGATAGGTTGCAATGCCGCGTGCAGTTCCTTGATCTCCGCCATCATCGCGGCGTCCACGGCAAGGCGACCGGCGGTGTCCACAATCAGCACGTCGTGGTGATGCTTCTTTGCCCAGTCGTGTGCGGCCAGCGCGATGGCCTGCGGTTTCTGCGATATGTCGGAGGGGAAGAAGTCGATCTTGAGCTGCTCTGCCAGCGTGCGCAGTTGCTCGATGGCGGCGGGGCGATACACGTCGCAGCTGACCAGGAGCACTTTCTTCTTGTTCTGCTCGCTCAATAATTTTGCCAGCTTGCCGCTGCTGGTGGTCTTGCCCGCCCCCTGCAAACCGGCCATCAGGATCACGGCGGGCGGCACCGTGGCAAGATTCAGCGCATCGTTGTGTTCGCCCATCAGGCGGGTCAGTTCGCGGTTCACCACCCCGATCAGCGCCTGTCCCGGATTCAGATTGCCGATGACTTCCTGTCCCAGCGCCGCTGCCTTGACCTTGGCGATGAAATCCTTGACCACCGGCAGCGCGACGTCGGCCTCCAGCAGTGCCAGGCGCACTTCGCGCAGGGCATCCTGGATGTTGCTTTCGGTCAGGCGAGCCTGACCGCGCAGGTTCTTGATGATGCCGCCAAAGCGTTGCGTGAGGTTGTCCAGCATGATTTTTTCAGTCCCGGTGTGCGGAGGCGCGGCGCGGCAGACACTCAACGGCGCTTCCTGTAGAATTCGCACAGTCTAAAACATCTGCCCGCCCAATGTCGAACCCAGTCCTGTATCTGCTGACCTTTGCCCTGTATGCCGTGCTGGCGATTCTGTTCTGGCGCGCGCAGTCGGCGGGCAGCGCCGAGCAGAAAAACCGCGGCGCGCTCGGGTTCGCCGTGATCGTCCCTTTGTTGCTGCACGGCTGGCTGTTGTACGACACCCTCTTTATCTGGGGCACGCTCAATCTGGGGCTGGCCTATGCGCTTTCCCTCATTCTGTGGCTGACCGTGCTGGTGTATTGGCTGGCGCGGCGGTTTTATCCGATTGCCAGTCTGCTGACCCTGATGCTGCCACTGGCGGCCATCGCCGCAGCATTGCCTGCTCTCTTCCCCAGTCCGCGCATGTTGATGCAATCGCCTTCCGGCCTGTTCGATACCCACGTGCTGATGGCTTTGCTGGCCTACAGCCTGTTCACCATCGCTGCCCTGCATGCCGGGTTGATTGCGCTGGTCGAGAAACGGCTGCACCACGCCAGAATGCCGGAGGTGCTCAAGAGCCTGCCGCCGCTGATGACCATGGAGACCTTGCTGTTTCGGGTGATCGGGACGGGTTTCCTGATTCTGACGGTGACGGTCGTTTCCGGTTTCCTCTTTTCCGATCAGATATTCGGCCATCCCTTGCAATTCACGCACAAAGTGCTGTTTGGCATGCTGTCGTGGGTGGTTTTCGGGGTGCTGCTGCTGGGCCATCATTTCTATGGCTGGCGCGGCCATACTGCCGTGCGCTGGACCTTGAGCGGCTTTGTTTTCCTATTCCTTGCCTATCTGGGCACCCAGTTCGTGCTGGAAGTCATTTTGCACCGCTGACCCCCTTCGCGAAACAATCCTTGCCAAAATTCAACGAGGTATCGTAGAATTCGCGCCCTTTTGGCATGGGCCAAAGTCAATTACTGGATAATCGTTATGGTAGTCATTCGTCTTTCTCGCGGCGGTTCGAAGAATCGTCCTTACTACAACGTGGTGGTGGCGGACTCCCGCAATCGTCGTGACGGCCGCTACATCGAGCGCGTCGGGTTTTACAATCCGCTGGCGGCCGAAGGCGGCGAAAGCCTGCGCATCCAGCTGGATCGCGTGACGCACTGGCAGGACAAGGGCGCGCAGTTGAGCGAGACCGTAGGCCGTCTGGTCAAAAAAGCCGGTGCAACAGCCAAGGCCTGATCCTGCAGAACCCATGGTTGTCATGGGTAAAGTGGTCGCCGCGCAAGGCTTGCAGGGTTGGTTAAAAATCCAGGTCTTTACCGAGTATCTGGACAGCCTGCTGGATTACACCTCCTGGTATCTGGGGGACGAGACTACCTGGCAGGCGCTGCAGGTGATCGAGGCGAATGTTCACGGGAAAGTGCTGATCGCCAAACTGCAAGGCATCACCGATCGAACCGCTGCAGAACGATACAAAGGCCGGCTGGTCGGCATCCCGCGGGATTGGTTGCCACCGGAAAAGGAAGGCGAGTACTACTGGTCCGATCTGATCGGACTGTCGGTGCAGAACTTGGAGGGACATGCCTTCGGCACGGTGGACTCGCTGCTGGAGACCGGTGCCAACGATGTGCTGGTGGTCAAAGCGGCGAGCGGTGAAACCCTGATCCCGTTCATCGCCAGCGTGATTCGGCAGGTCGATTTGCAGAACAGGACAATCCGGGTGGACTGGCAGGCGGATTACCTCAAATGATGGATCGCCATGCGATTTGATGTAATCACCCTGTTCCCCGAAATGTTTGACGCGATCACCCGGTTTGGGGTGACGCGCAAGGCGGTAGAACTGGGCAAGTTCGAGTTGCAAGCGTGGAATCCGCGCGATTTTACAACCGACAACTACCGCACCATCGACGACCGTCCCTACGGCGGCGGTCCCGGGATGGTGATGTTGGCGGAACCGCTGGAAAAGGCGATCCGCGCAGCGAAAGCAGCGCAGGTCGCCAGCGGAGCGAAGAAGAGTCGGGTGATCCACCTCTCGCCGCAAGGCAGGCCGCTCACCCACGACGTGGTGATGGAACTGCTGGCGCGGGACGAAGGATTGATCTTGCTGGCGAGTCGTTACGAAGGCGTGGATGAGCGCCTGTTGCGCAGCCAGGTGGATGAAGAGCTTTCCATCGGGGACTATGTGTTGTCCGGTGGCGAGTTGGCGGCGATGGTGGTGATGGACAGCGTGGTGCGGCAGATACCCGGGGTATTGGGTGACGAGGCATCGGCGCAGCAGGATTCTTTCGTGCAAGGTCTGCTGGATTGTCCGCACTACACGCGGCCCGAGGTTTATAACGGCGAGGGCGTTCCGGAAGTGTTGCTGTCCGGGCACCACGCCGAGATAGAGAAGTGGCGATTGAAGCAGGCATTAGGCAGGACTGCGGAACGTCGTCCGGATTTGCTGGCACATCGCCAGTTGACTAAACAGGAAGCTCGGCTACTGGCTCAGTACCAGCAGGAACAAGCTTCAGCACAAGAAGAGGAAACAAAATGAATCTGATCGGCATTCTCGAAAAAGAAGAAATCGCCCGCCTGGGCAAGACCATTCCCGAATTCGGCCCCGGCGACACCGTCGTGGTCGGCGTGAACGTGATCGAAGGCGAGCGCAAGCGCGTGCAATCTTTCGAAGGCGTGGTGATCGCCAAGCGCAACAAGGGGCTGAACTCCAGCTTCATCGTGCGCAAGGTATCCTCCGGCGAAGGCGTGGAACGTACCTTCCAGACCTATTCGCCCAGCATCGCCAGTATCGAACTGAAGCGCCGCGGCGACGTGCGCCGCGCCAAGCTGTACTACCTGCGCGACCGTTCCGGCAAATCGGCACGGATCAAGGAAAAACTGCCTGCCCGCAAGGCGGGCTGAGTTTTCAGTGCAGACTCATGCCTGCAAACGCAGGCGTGATGTCGGAACTAAAAACTGCCTGCCCGCAAAACTGCTGCGTAAGCAACGGTTCTGCGGCAAACAAGAACGGGAGCTTCGGCTCCCGTTTCTATTCTCTGACATCGCCGAGAGTTTCGCCTGACCTGTTGCTGTGGGGGCTTGACCCTGGATATTCGGCTACCTCCCACGGTACCCCAGCCGCTTCAAGATTTCCAGCGAGGCATCGGCCTGGTTCAGCGTGTAGAAATGGAGTCCGGGTGCGCCGCCCGCGATGAGTTTCTCGCACAGTGCGGTGACCACATCGCGGCCGAAGGCCTGCACCGACTCCACATCGTCGCCGAAACCTTCCATGGTCTTGCGCATCCAGCGCGGGATTTCCGCGCCGCAGGTGTCGGAGAAGCGTGCCAGTTGCGAGTAGCGCACGATGGGCATGATGCCCGGCACAATCGGCGCGGTGACACCCAGCTTGCGCGTCTCGTCCACGAAGCGGAAGTAGCCATCCGCGTTGTAGAAATATTGGGTGATGGCCGAGTTGGCGCCCGCGCTGATCTTGTGTTTGAAGTTGAGCATGTCCTCGCGCGCCGAGTTTGCCTGCGGGTGGAACTCGGGATAGGCGGCGACTTCGATGTGGAAGTGCGCGCCGGTCTGGGCGCGGATGAATGACACCAGTTCATTGGCGTAATGGAATTCACCGATGCTGCCCATGCCGGAGGGCATATCCCCGCGCAAGGCAACGATGCGCCGGATGCCCATTTCCTTGTAGGCGAACAGCAGGGCGCGGATGTTCTCGCGTGTCGAGCCCACACAGGAAAGGTGAGGGGCAGCCTGATGCCCTTCGGCGTGGATCAGCTTGATGGTATCCAGGGTGCGGTCTTGTGTTGTACCGCCCGCGCCAAAGGTGCAGGAGAAAAACTCCGGCTTGAGCACCGCCAGCCGCTTGCGCACATCGGTTAATTTGTCGGAACCTTCCGGCGTCTGCGGCGGAAAGAATTCAAAGCTTATTGGTGTATTGGCCATGTTTCCTCGCAATTTGTGCGGCGGCTGCGGACAGCGCCCAGGAAAAAATGCTGTAAAGAACGGCGCCCATGACTCCGTGCCAGAAGCTGTCGACAACGAATCCTTTCAAGATCGAACCCGCAAACCAGAACATCAGACCGTTGATGACGAAAATGAACAGTCCCAGCGTCAGCACGGTGACCGGCAATGTCAGCACCAGAAAGACCGGGCGGATCAGCGTGTTGACCAGACCCAGCACAAAAGCGGCAATAAACGCCGCCATGAATCCATCCACGTGGATGCCCGGCACGAAGCTCGCCACCGCGATCAACGCCAGCGAATTCAAGGTCCAGATGAGCAGTAGTCTTGGAAGCATGCTTTGAGTGTACCAAATACGGTGCCGACGTTCCCTGTGCAGCAAGACCCGCTGAAACAGCGTCGGGTTAAAACCCGCCCCACAGGATGCGGGCGGGTTTTGTGGGTCGGACTTCAGTCCGACATGCCGGCGTGCATTCAGGCTGCACGGGGAATGACGGACGCAATCAATAACGATAGTGGTCGGCCTTGTAAGGACCTTCCTTCGGCACGTTGATGTAAGCCGCCTGCTGGTCGGTCAGCTCGGTCAGTTGCGCGTTCAGCGTCTTCAGCTGCAGGCGCGCGACCTTCTCGTCCAGATGTTTGGGCAAGGTATAAACGCCGACGGGGTACTTGCCGGAGTCGCGTTCTGTCCATAGCTCGATCTGGGCGATGGTTTGGTTGGCGAAGGAAGAGGACATCACGTAAGACGGATGGCCGGTGCCGCAACCGAGGTTCACCAGACGCCCCTGGGCCAGCAGAATAATGCGATGGCCATCCGGGAAGATGATGTGATCGACCTGCGGCTTGATCTCTTCCCACTGGTATTGCTCCAGCGAGGCGACATCGATCTCGTTGTCGAAGTGGCCGATGTTGCAGACGATGGCGTTGTTCTTCATCTTCACCATGTGGTCATGGGTGATGACGTGGAAGTTGCCGGTGGTGGTGACGAAGATGTCGGCCTTGTCGGCGGCGTATTCCATGGTGACCACGCGGTAGCCTTCCATCGCGGCCTGCAGCGCGCAGATTGGGTCGATCTCGGTGACCCACACCTGCGCCGACAGCGCGCGCATCGCCTGAGCCGAGCCCTTGCCCACATCGCCGTAACCGCAGATCACCGCGATCTTGCCCGCGATCATCACGTCGGTGGCGCGCTTGATGCCGTCCACCAGCGATTCGCGGCAGCCGTACAGGTTGTCGAACTTGGACTTGGTGACGGAGTCGTTCACGTTGATGCCGGGGAACTTCAGTTCGCCGCGCTGGTGCATCTGGTACAGGCGGTGCACGCCGGTGGTGGTCTCCTCGGTCACGCCCTTGATCTGCGCCAGACGGGTGGAGTACCACTTCGGATCGGCGGCCAGTTTGGCCTTGATGGCCGCGAACAGGCAGGTCTCTTCTTCGGAGCTCGGCTTGCTGATGAGGGACGCATCCTTCTCGGCGCGTGCACCGAGGTGCAGCAGCAGGGTGGCGTCGCCGCCGTCGTCCAGGATCATGTTGGAATAACCGCCATCCGCCCACTCGAAGATGCGGTGGGTGTAGTCCCAGTATTCAGTTAGCGTTTCGCCTTTGACGGCAAACACGGGTGTCCCCCCCGCCGCGATGGCGGCTGCGGCGTGGTCTTGCGTGGAGAAGATGTTGCACGATGCCCAACGCACTTGCGCACCGAGCGCGGTCAGCGTCTCGATCAGCACGGCGGTCTGGATGGTCATGTGCAGCGAGCCGGTGATGCGCGCGCCCTTCAGCGGTTGGGTCTTGGCGAATTCCTCGCGGATGGCCATCAGGCCGGGCATCTCATGCTCGGCGATGGCGATTTCCTTGCGTCCCCACGAGGCCAGATTGATGTCGGCGATGACGTAGTCTTTAGACATGATGCACTCCATTCATTTGATAAGTTAATGAATGGGCGCCGTTGCTACGGTTGAACCACTTCCGCCGAGCCTGACAGGTTCACCAACGCGGTGACTGCTGCAGCGCCCCTCGGCGGGGTGGGTGATACGAAATGTAGGCCGGGTTTCAACCCGACATGTCGGACTAAAGTCCGACCCACACAAGGATTGCCTATAAGCCTGCGTCAGCCCTCAAAGCTGCGGCCTTGTCTGTGTTTTGGCTTCGGCCGGTACTTTGCACCTTAACATCGCAAGCGATGTTAGCCTTCGCCGAAACACAGACCACCCTGCGGGGGCGGGCTTACAGCCCGGCATCCGCGCGAAGCGCGGCTGCTTTGTCTGTGTTTTCCCACTTGAATTCCGGTTCCTCGCGGCCAAAGTGGCCGTAGGCGGCCGTCTTCTGGTAGATCGGGCGCAGCAGGTCGAGCATCTGCACGATACCTTTCGGGCGCAGGTCGAAATGCTTCTGCACCAGCTCGGCAATCTTCTCGTCGGAAATCTTGCCGGTGCCGTAAGTGGTGACCATCACGCTGGTGGGACGGGCCACGCCGATGGCATAGGAGATCTGGATCAGGCACTTGTCGGCCAGACCGGCGGCGACGATGTTCTTCGCCACATAACGGCCGGCGTAGGCAGCGGAGCGGTCCACCTTGGACGGGTCCTTGCCGGAGAACGCGCCGCCACCGTGCGGGGCCGCGCCGCCGTAGGTATCGACGATGATCTTGCGTCCGGTCAGGCCGCAGTCGCCCTGCGGGCCGCCGACCACGAAACGCCCGGTCGGGTTCACCAGATATTTGATCTCGTCCTTGATCAGTTCCTTGGGCAGCACCGGCTTGATGATTTCTTCGATGGCCGCTTCGCGGATCTGTTCCAGCGTCATTTCTGGCGCGTGCTGGGTGGAGAGCACCACGGTGTCGATGCGGTCTGGCACGCCGTCCACGTATTTGATGGTGACTTGCGATTTCGCGTCGGGACGCAGCCAGGGCAAACGTCCGTCGTGGCGCAGTTGCGCCTGGCGTTCGACGATGCGGTGCGACAGGTGGATCGGCAGCGGCATCAGCACGTCGGTCTCGCGGCAGGCGTAGCCGAACATCAGACCCTGGTCGCCGGCGCCCTGGTCGAGACCGTCGTCGTATGCCTTGTTCACGCCCTGGGCGATGTCCGGGCTCTGCTTGTCATAGGCCACCAGCACGGCGCAGCCTTTGTAGTCGATGCCGTATTCGGTGTTATCGTAGCCGATGCGCTTGATGGTGTCGCGCGCGACCTGGATGTAATCGACGTTGGCGGCGGTGGTGATCTCGCCCGCCAGCACGACCAGTCCGGTGTTGCACAGGGTCTCGGCAGCGATACGGGAATGCCTGTCCTGCGCTAGAATCGCGTCCACGATGGCGTCGGAGATTTGGTCGGCGACCTTGTCCGGATGGCCCTCGGACACGGACTCGGATGTAAAAAAATATTCGCTCATGGCGCTCCGCTTGCTGCTTCAATGATTAAATGGGCGCGCAGTATAACAAATTCGCGCCGATCTCAAACTTAACGGGTTTTTCATATGGGTTTACTCTTTGACGTACTGGCGCGCATGCCTTTGCGCATGCTGCACTGGCTGGGCGGGATAATTGGCGGATTGACCTATATGTTTTCTGCGCGCTATGCGGCGCATTTGCGCACGAATCTGCGCCAGTCCGGATTGGCGCAGACCGAAGTGGGGTACCGCAGGCTATTGCACGCCAGTATTCGTGAAGTGGGCAAGGGCGGGCTGGAATTGGCGTGGATATGGCGACGGCCTTTGTTGCAAGTGCTCGCCAGCGTCAAGGCGTGCCACGGTTGGGAAGATGTCGAGGCGGCGCAGCGCAAAGGGGACGGCATCATCATGCTCACCCCGCATCTGGGGTGTTTTGAAGTGGTGAGTCTGTACATCGGCGCCCATATGCCGATGACCATCATGTATCGCGCACCGCGCTGGGCATCGCTGGATCGCCTGATGCACCTGGGGCGCGCGCGCGGCCAGATCAAGCTGGTCGGTGCCGACCTGGGTGGCGTGCGCCAGGTGTTCAAAACCTTGAAGCAGGGCGGCGTTATTGGGGTGTTGCCGGACCAGGCCCCGGGTAACGGTGAAGGCGAGTGGACGCCGTTCTTTGGTCGTCCCGCCTACACGATGACCCTGGTTGGACGCCTGATCGAAATGAGCCATCCCGCCGTATTCATGTGTGTGGGCGAGCGTTTGCCGCACGGCGCGGGATACGAGCTGCATTTCTCGCCACTGCAGTTCGACCCGGCCGGCTCGATCCCGCAACAGATGAACGTCGCACTGGAACAGGCGATCAGCAAATTGCCGGCGCAATATCTGTGGAGCTATAACCGTTACAAGGTGCCGCGCGGCGCGCTGCCGCCGGACGCGGATGGTGAGTCGTGATGGCGGCACGTTTGACTGTGTTCATTCTATGGCTCATCCATTTCCTGCCGTTTCGGATCATCGTCGCCATCGGCAACGGTCTCGGCATCCTGCTTTATCCCTTTGCCCGCGCGCGGCGCCGGGTGGGGGAGATCAACCTCAAGCACTGTTTCCCCGAGATGGGCGACGCGGCGCGCCAACAACTGGTGCGGGCACACTTCAAAATGTTCATGCGCGGCCTGATCGAGCGCAGCATTTTGTGGTGGTCAAGTCCGGCGCGCATCAATGCGCTGATTCGTGTCGAGGGCATCGAACACTTCACGGCCGTCGCCGGCGCTCCGGCAATACTGCTGGCGCCGCATTTTGTCGGGATCGATGTGGCCGGGCAGTGGATTGCGCAACGGGTGGATGCGATTAGCATGTATGCCAACCAGCGGAGCGGCTATCTCACCGAATTACTGGTACGAAAACGCAGCCGGTTTCGCCACCAGCAACTGTATTCGCGCCAGCAGGGGCTGCGTCCCATCCTCAAGGGGATGCGCGAAAACCGCCCGTTCTTTTATTTGCCGGATCAGGATCAGGGGGTGCGCGACGGCGCATTCATTCCGTTCTTCGGCGTGCCCGCTGCCACCATGACTTCGCTGCCGCGCATCGCGCAGATGACCGGCGCGAAGGTTGTGCCGAGCATCACCCGTGTGCTGCCCGGCGGTGAAGGCTATGTACTGACTTTTTATCCGGCATGGAAGAATTATCCAAGCGGCGATGACATCGCCGATGCGCGGCGCATGAACGAATTCATCGAGCAGCGCGTGCTGGAAATGCCGGAACAGTATTTCTGGTTGCACAAACGGTTCAAGACTCGCCCCGCGGGCGAAGAAAGCTTCTATCAATGAAATATCACGACCTGCGCGACTTCATCGCACAACTGGAAAGCATGGGCGAACTCAAGCGCATCACTGCGCCTGTCTCCGCCCATCTGGAGATGACCGAAATCTGCGATCGCGTGTTGCGCGCGCAGGGGCCGGCGCTGCTGTTCGAGAACGTGGTGGGCCACACGATGCCGGTGCTCGCCAACCTGTTTGGCACGCCGCGCCGCGTGGCACTGGTCATGGGCGAGGAATCCACTGCCGCTTTGCGCGAGGTGGGCAAGCTGCTCGCCTACCTGAAGGAACCGGAACCGCCCAAAGGGTTGCGGGATGCGTGGGAGAAATGGCCGATCCTCAAGCAGGTGCTTACCCTGTCGCCGAAGGTCGTCTCTTCCGCGCCGTGCCAGGAGGTGGTGTGGGAAGGCGCGGAAGTCGATCTGGCGAAACTGCCCATCCAGCACTGCTGGCCCGGCGACGTCGCGCCGCTCATCACCTGGGGATTGGTGGTCACGCGCGGGCCCAACAAGCCGCGCCAGAACCTGGGCATCTATCGCCAGCAGGTCATTGGTCCGAACAAGGTCATCATGCGCTGGCTGGCGCATCGTGGCGGCGCGCTGGACTATCGCGATCATTGCGAAAAGCATCCGGGGCAACCGTTTCCGCTTGCAGTGGTGATCGGCGCCGATCCCGCAACAATCCTGGGTGCAGTCACGCCGGTTCCCGATTCACTTTCAGAATATCAATTTGCCGGATTGTTGCGCGGCAGCAAGACCGAACTGGTGAAGTGCATTGGCAGCGACTTGCAAGTGCCCGCTTCCGCCGAGATCGTGCTGGAGGGTGTAATTCATCCTGATGAGATGGCGCTCGAAGGTCCTTACGGCGACCACACCGGCTACTACAATGAGCAGGATAAATTTCCCGTCTTTACCATCGAACGCATCACCATGCGTTCTAATCCAATCTATCACAGCACATACACGGGCAAACCGCCCGACGAGCCAGCCATGCTGGGCGTGGCGCTGAACGAAGTATTCGTGCCGCTGCTGCAAAAACAGTTTCCCGAAATCACCGACTTTTATTTGCCGCCGGAAGGCTGCTCGTACCGCATGGCGGTGGTCAGCATCAGAAAGCAATATCCGGGACACGCCAAGCGCGTGATGTTCGGCATCTGGAGTTTCCTGCGCCAGTTCATGTACACCAAGTTCATCATCGTGGTGGACGACGACATCGATGTGCGCGACTGGCAGGAAGTCATCTGGGCGATCACCACGCGCATGGACCCGGTACGCGACACCTTGCTGGTGGAGAACACGCCCATTGACTATCTGGATTTCGCTTCGCCTGTTTCAGGTCTGGGCGGCAAGATGGGGCTGGATGCCACCAACAAGTTCCCCGGCGAGACTCAGCGCGAATGGGGTACGCCCATCGTGATGGATGCTGCGGTGAAGGCGAAGGTGGATGCGATGTGGGGCGAGTTGGGCTTGTAACGGGTGTTCGGGGATTACAGCTTGTACCCCCGATGCACCGCCACCACTCCACCCGTCATATTGAAATACTCGACGCGCTCCAGCCCGGCATCCACCATCATCTGTTTTAACGCTTCCTGGCCCGGATGCATGCGGATGGATTCGGCCAGGTAGCGGTAGCTGTCGGCGTCGTTGGCGATGAGTTCGCCCATCTTGGGGAGGAGCTTGAAGGAATACAGGTCGTACATCTTTTCCAGCGGTTTGGCGACCTTGGAGAATTCCAGCACGATGAGGCGGCCGCCCGGTTTGAGCACGCGGCGCATCTCGCGCAGCGCGGCCTCTTTATGCGTAACGTTGCGCAGGCCAAAGGCGATGCTGACGCAATCGAAATAGTTGTCCGGGAAGGGTAGCTTCTCGGCATCGCATTGCGCGGTGGGGGTCGGCGTGCCGTTGTCGATCATGCGGTCGCGGCCGACGCGCAGCATGGCGTTGTTGATGTCGGTGAGGATGACCTGTCCGCTGCGCCCGACCTTCTTCAGAAATAGTTTGGTCAGGTCGCCGGACCCGCCCGCCACGTCCAGCACGCGCTGACCTTCGTGCACGTTCGCAAGGCCGACCGCGAACGGTTTCCACACGCGATGCAAGCCGACCGACATCAGGTCGTTCATGAGGTCGTATTTGCTGGCGACGGAGGTGAACACGCCGGCGACCTTCTTGGCCTTTTCGCTCTCGTCAACCGTCTCAAATCCGAAGTGGGTTTTGCTCATGGTGAGGCTCCTTTGCTTTTACTCCCTCTCCCGTCGGGGGAGGGTTGGGGTGGGGGCCGGTTTTTCCCCAAGCCTCTGTCACCCCAGCCCTCTCCCACGTGGAGAGGGCACTGTTGATGTCATTTGTCCCGGCTCGCGCCCGCAGCTTCCAGCTTGGTCAAATAATCGTGCCACATCGCATCCTGATACTGTCCCAGCTCGTGCAGATATTCCCACGAGTACAGCCCGGTGTCGTGGCCATCGTCGAAACCGATCTTGAGCGCATATTGGCCGACCGGCTCGACTTCGCTGATGCCAACATTGCGCTTGCCGACCTGCAGGGTCTCCTGTCCCTTGCCATGGCCGCGCACCTCGGCCGAGGGCGAATACACGCGCAGGAATTCGGCGGGCAGCGTGTAATGCGCACCATCGTCGAAAGCGATTTCCAGTGTCTTTGTTTTTTGGTGAAGCGTGATTTCGGTCGGAATCATAGTGAGCGTATCTTTTTTAATAAGGCGGTTGTGGAACGTTCGTGCAGGAAAGGAATGCTGTGTACAGCACCGCCCCAGGCCAGCACTTCCCTGCTGCCGACGATGTTCGCGGGTTGCCAGTCGCCGCCTTTGACCAGCGTGTCCGGCTTGCAGGCGAGAATCAGATTGAGCGGCGTATCTTCGTCGAACTTTACCACCAGGCTGACCGATTCCAGCGCGGCCAGCACGGCCATACGGTCGGCCTCGTTGTTGATCGGACGGTCGTCGCCCTTGCCCTGACGCTTCACCGAGGCGTCGCTGTTGACGCCGACGATGAGCGCAGCGCCCAGCGCGCGCGCCTGTGCCAGATAGGTGACATGGCCGCGGTGCAGCACGTCGAAGCAACCGTTGGTGAATACCTGCGGACGCGGCAAGGCCGCGATGCGTGCGGCCAAACCGGCACCGGCGCAAATTTTGGTTTCAAAAACGGGAGGAGGAAGTCTCATCAGTCCAGATACTCGAATACGCGCACCACTTTTTTTATGCCGGAGGTGGTGCGGGCACTCTCTGCCGCGGCATCCGCTTCCGCGCGTTTCACCAGACCGAGCAGATAGACTACTTCATTTTCAGTCACTATTTTGATGTCGGTCGCGCGAAAACGCTTGTTGTTCAAGAAACCAAATTTAACCTTTGAGGTGAGGAGGGTGTCGTTACTGCGCGAAGTCAGGGTGGAGGGTTCGCCAATCCCCAATTCGTTAACAACCTTGCGCACATTATCGATTGCGGCCACGTGTTTGCCGATCTCCACCTTGACCAACTCGTTCGGCACTTCGCCGGTCAGCAGCACGGTGCGGTTGAAGCTGGTGACATTGAGATGCACTTTTTCCTTGTATTGCTCGCCGATTTTGAGCAGCGCCTTGTTTTCAATGGCTTCGTCCTCGACATAGGTGCCGCTGGTGCGGCGATCCGTCGCCATCATTGTGCCGGACCCGGCGCCGACCGCGATGACCGGAAAACAGCCTTGCAACGCTACCGGTGCCAACAAGATTAACATGATGCAAGACAGGCGCACTGTGCTCTCCCCCAACTAAAATAAACCGCTTTATCAATCCAGATATTCAAACACGCGCACCACTTTGCGCACGCCGTAGGTGGTGCTGGCGATTGCCGATGCCGCATCGGCTTCCGCGCGTTTGACGATGCCCAACAGATAGACGCTGCCGGCTTCGCTATACACCCGGATGTGGTCGAGTGGCAAGGCGGGATATGCCCGCAGGCGCGCGCGCACATCCCCGCTGATCCCGGAATCGCTGGTGCGGATACCGTCCTGATTTTCACGCGCCAAACCCAGTTCGTTGGCGATGCCCTTGACCCGGTCAACTCCGGCAACGATGCGTTCGATGCCCGCCTTGGTCATTTCATCCGGCACCTGTCCGGTCAGCAAGACGAAGTGATTGAAACTGGTCACGTTGACCCGGATATGCTGCCGGTACTTTTCTGCAATGCGTTGTGCGGCAGTGTACTCGATGTTGCGATCATCCTGCAGTGCGGCGTCGCTCCGCCGCTCGTGCGCTGCGGGTGCGTCGAGCCGGTTCACCTGGGCACAGCCGAGGAGGCTGCCCGCCAGCACACACAGTCCCATCCACCGGCGCATCATTCCCCTCCCAGCAGAATGTGATCGATGACGTCGCACAGGCAATGCAACGTCAGCAGATGCACTTCCTGGATGCGGGCCGTTCTTTTCGCGGGGACGCACAGATTGAAATCTTTTTCGAGCAACAGTGGCGCAATTTGCCCGCCGTCGTTCCCGGTCAGCGCCACCACCCGCATCCCGCGCTCGTGCGCCGCATGGATGGCTTCGACCACACTGGGCGAATTGCCGCTGGTGGAAATCGCGATCAGCACATCGCCCTGCATGCCCAGCGCCCGCACCTGTTTGGCGAAAATGTGGCGGTAATCGTAATCGTTGGCGATGGCGGTGAGCACCGAGCTGTCGGTAGTGAGGGCGACCGCGGGCAGACCGGGGCGCTCGATTTCGAAGCGATTGATCAGTTCGGCGGCGAAGTGCTGGCAATCGGCGGCAGAGCCGCCGTTGCCGCAGGCCAAGACCTTGCCGTCGTGCATGAAGCAATCGACCATGGCCTGTGCGGCGCGTGCGATGGGCTCGGCCAGCACCGTCTTGCTGTGCAGTTTGACTGCGGCACTGTCATCGAAGTGGGTGCGAATGCGTTTGGTGAGTGTCATGTCGGTTGAATCTGAACGTCGGCGGCAAATTTTAACCCAATTCGAAGGCGCCCTTGATCCACTCGACACCGTTCGTGTCTGCCGCATCGGTCAACAGCACGGCATCGAAGCGGCAGGGTGGCACGGGCGAATGGCGGGAAAGATAATGTTGCGCGGTGAGAATGAGTTTGTGTTGTTTGCGCGCGTCGATGCTGGCGGCCGCCCCGCCGAAACCGCTGTGGCTGCGCAATCTGACCTCGACAAACACCCGCGTCGCGCCGTCCTGCAGGATCAGATCAATCTCGCCAAAGCGGCAGTGGTAGTTGGTCTGCAGCAGGCGCAAGCCCTGCCGTTGCAAAAACTGCGCAGCAGTCTGCTCAGCTTGCGCGCCCGTTCTCACCCTCAAGGTGCCGCGTCAACAAACGACTTGCTGCTTTCCAGCGCAACCCCCAGCCCGCCGCGCATTGCAGCCGGCATCGCCTCGCGCTGGATAATGTGTCCGTCCAGCGACAGCTTCCCGGTCACGCCATCCAGCGGCAGCGCCTTCAGGGTTTCGTGGTGATACAACACCTGCAACATGCGGTAGCCATCCACCCCCAGCGCATATAGGCGCTCCATCTCCAGCGCCAGCGGTGGGTCGGCGCGCGGATACACCATCACCGCCGGATGATCGGGCTGCAACACCCAGGGCATATCGACGAAATGCACCTCGGCCAGATCGAAGTTGCGCAGCTTGTCCTGGTTGCCGGTGAACACTTGCGACATCGTATAGACCGGGATGTCGGAATAGATGTAGGGCCGCATCAGGCGCGCCTTGCCTGTCTCGGCGGCCAGAAACACCATTTCGCCCGGTTGCCCCGACAAGGTGCGGATCTCGCTCGGATCGCCCTGATAGACGATCTCCGGCATCAGGCTGCCACCGCCTTGTTCCCACGCCGCGCTGAACGCCTCGCCCAGGCGACGGGAAAAAGCCGTATCGGTGCGCACTACGGTGGCAGTCAGCATGCCCGTCCGGGCGGCCCATTGCGCGATCTGGCGCACTTCGTTTTCCGGCGGCAACCCGAAGAAATACAACGGGTCGGTACGCGGCATGTCGAGCATGTTCAGCGCCAGGGTGGGAACGGGCAGCGCGGTATTCTCGGCCAGCGCCGCGACGCCGTTGCGGGTGAGCGGGCCGGCCACGGCCAGTGCGCCTTCCTGCAAGGCCTGCCGATACAACGCAGCCACTTCCGAGGCTTCATCATTGGCGGCATACACGCGCACCGGCAATTCGCCCGGCTGCAACGAGGCGGCGGCGAGAAAGCCCCGCTGCACCGCTTCGGCCGCGCGCCCGAATGCGGCGGAACGCAGCGGCAGGATCAGCGCGATATGATGCCCCGCCCCTTCCGTCACGCCCGGCAATACGGGCTGCACCACGGGCGTTTCGGCCGGCGGGACGGTGGACAACTCGACGGCGGGTTGTTCGGCGGACGGCGGCGCGGCAACCACCGGGGGTTGGGCCGCAGCGGGCGGCGGCGCAACCGGCGGAGTGGCGCAGCCAAATACGCTCACGTATAGTGCCGCGACCAGCACGCCGCGCAACCCATTCAATCCGGTATTCCGAGTTTGCATATCAGAGCCAATCAAAAAATCGAGTGTGCATTATATGTAGTCGCCACCCCGATTGGAAATCTGGGTGACATCACGCTGCGCGCGCTGGATGTGCTGGGCGGCGTAGCGTTCGTGGCGGCGGAGGATACGCGCAATACGCGCCATCTGTTGCAGCACCACGGCATCGGCGACGCCAGGCTGCTCGCCCTGCACCAGCACAACGAACGGGCCGGCGCGGAAAAAATCATCGCCCTGTTGCAGCAGGGACAAAGCGTGGCGCTGGTCACCGATGCGGGCACGCCCGCCGTCAGCGACCCGGGCGCCTTACTGGTCGGGGCGGTGCGCGCCGCAGGTTTTCGCGTCATCCCGATCCCCGGTGCTTCGGCCGCAATTGCCGCCCTGTCTGTCTCCGGACTCGCCGCGCCGCATTTCCTGTTTTACGGGTTCCTGCCGAACAAATCGGCGGCGCGCCGCAGTGCCTTGCAAGCCCTGGACGAAAATCCCTGCACCCTGGTGTTCTACGAAGCGCCGCACCGCATCCTGGAGTGCGTCGCCGACCTGCACGCGGTGTTCGGGGATGACCGCGAAATCGTGTTCGCGCGCGAACTGACCAAGCTGTTCGAGCATATCCATACTTGCAAACTCGGTGAGGCAATGGACTGGCTCAACAGCGACCCGAACAATCAGCGCGGCGAATTCGTGCTGCTGGTGGCGGCCGCCCCGCTGCGCAACGAGGAGACGGCGGCCGAGGCCGAACGGGTGTTGGCCGCCTTGTTGCGCGAGCTGCCGCTGAAGCAGGCAGTCGGGCTGGCCGTGCAGATCACCGGCGTGAGCAAGAACGTGCTCTACCAGCGGGCATTGGCACTCAAGCAGGCATGATGCCGACGCGGTTGTCATTCCCCGCCCCTTTGTTAAACTCGATTCCGTCCCGACCCCACTTTGTACCGACACCATGAAATCACGCCTTAATCTGCTTGCTGTGCTGTTGCTGTTGTCCGCCTGCGGCGGCAAGGAGCAGACGGCCGCACCCGCTGCACCGGCTGGCGGCATGCCGCCCCCGCCGGAAGTTGAAGTCATCACGGTCATGCCGGGCAAGGCGACCTACACCCAGGACTTGCCGGGCCGCGTCCAGGCGTATCGCACCGCACAGGTGCGCGCCCGCGTCGATGGCGTGATCGAGCAGCGCCTGTTCCGGGAAGGAAGCGATGTCAAGGCCGGCAGCTCTCTGTTCCGCATCGATGCGCGCAGCTTCATGGCCGCGCTGGCCGCCGCGCGTGCGGACGCACTGGCGGCGAACCATACCGAGCAACGCTTCCGTCGCCTGTTGGAAAAAAACATGGTCAGCCAGCAGGAATACGATCTTGCATTCAGCCGTGCCCAACAGGCCGAAGCTGCCCGGATACGTGCCGAGGAAGACGTGCAATACGCCCATGTTCCGGCACCGATCAGCGGCCACGTCGGGCGCGCGGAAGTCACGGAAGGCGCCCTGGTCAGCAAGAGCGCCGCGACCCTGCTGACCACCCTCGAACAACTCGATCGCGTGTATGTCAATTTCACGCAACCCGGCGCGGATGTGTTGCGGCTGCGCCGCGCCCTCGGCGCGGGCGCTCTGCGCCAGGCCGAATCGACCGAACTTGAGCTGGTGCTGGAGGATGGCGGAATCTACCCGCAGCGCGGCAAAATTTTCTTCTCCGATATGGCGGTGGACACATCGACCGGCGCGGTCGGCTTGCGCGCCGTATTCCCCAATCCGAAGCGTGAATTGCTGCCTGGCATGTTTGTTCGCGCGCGCTTTCCGCAAGCGACCGCCGACAATGTTCTGCGGGTACCGCAGCGTGCGGTACAAGCCGGTCCGCACGGGCAATTCGTGATGGTCGTGGCGGCCGATGGCACGGCGCTGGCGCAGCCCATCGTCACCGGGGGGATGGCGGGCGCGGATTTTATTGTCAGTAGCGGTCTCAAGGGCGGCGAACAGGTCATCGTGGGCGGCCTGCAAAAGGCGCGTCCCGGCGCGCGGGTCGTGGCCAAACCCGCAGGCAGCACGCCGCCGCCGGAAGGCGAGCGGAAACCGGGGAATTGAACATGTCGCGTTTCTTTATTGACCGCCCAATTTTCGCCTGGGTCATTGCCATTCTCGTCACTGCCGCCGGGGTGCTGGCGCTGCGCGCCCTGCCGGTGGCGCAATACCCTTCGGTGGCGCCGCCCTCGCTGGACGTCAACGTCGCCTATCCCGGCGCGTCGGCGCAAGTGGTGGAGCAGAGCGCGGTGCAGCTCATCGAGCAGGAGATGAACGGTATCGAGAATCTGCTTTACATGAGCTCCAGCTCGCAGACCGGCTCCGGCCAGGTCTCGCTGACCTTCCGTCCCGGCACCGACATCCAGTTCGCCTCGGTCGAGGCGCAGAATCGCATCAAGCGCGTCGAGGCGCGCCTGCCGGATGAAGTGCGGCGGCTCGGTGTCACCGTCACCCGCGCCGGACGCAACTTCATCATGGTGGTGGCGCTGACCTCGCCTGACGAAGCCTTGAACGCGGTCGATCTGGGCAGCTATGCCACCGCCAGCGTGCTTGAGCCCCTGTTGCGCGTGCCGGGTGTGGGTGAGGTGCTGCTGTTCGGTACCGAATACTCGATGCGCATCTGGCTCAAGCCCGCGCAACTGGAAGCCTATGCGCTCACCCCGGCCGATGTCAGCCGCGCGGTGCGGGCGCAGAATACCCTGCTGGCGCTGGGCGAGGTGGGGCAGTTGCCGGCGCCCCCCGGTCAGGAAATCAATGCGGTGATTACGACGCGCGGGCGTCTCAACACGCCCGATGCCTTCGGCGAGGTGGTGTTGCGCGCGAATCCGGACGGCTCGACCGTGCGTCTCAAGGACATCGCCCGCATCGAACTGGGCGCGCAGGATTACGACCGCAGCGCGCGTCTCAACAGCAAGCCCATTGCCGGCATGGCGATCCGCACCACGCCGGGGGCGAATGCCCTGGCGACGGCGCAAGGCGTGCGCGCCAAAATGCAGGAACTGGCGCGCTATTTCCCGCAGGGCATGGAATGGCTGGTGCCTTACGACACGACGCGCTTCATTGAGCTGTCAATCCGCGAAGTGGCGAAGACCCTGCTGGAGGCGGGGCTCCTGGTGGTGCTGGTCATGTACATTTTTCTCGGCAACTGGCGCACCACCCTGATTCCCGCCATTGTGGTGCCGGTATCACTGATGGGCGGCTTGATCGGACTGTATGTGTTCGGATTTTCGATCAACGTGCTCACGCTGTTTGCGATGGTGCTGGCGATCGGCACCGTGGTGGATGATGCCATCGTGGTGGTGGAAAACGTCGAGCGCAACCTGCGCAGCAACCACCTGTCGCCGCGCGAGGCAACGCGGGTGGCAATGGACGAGATCACCGGCGCCATCGTGGCGATTACGCTGGTGCTGATGGCGGTGTTCGTGCCGATGGCATTTTTCGACGGTTCCACTGGCGCGATCTACCGCCAGTTTGCCGTGACCTTGGTGGTGACCATGGCATTCTCCGCGTTCTTCGCGCTGTCGCTGACGCCCGCTCTGTGCGCCAGCCTGCTCAAACACGACGCGACCGGACTGGAGCGCGGCCTGCATGGACGGTTCAATCGCTGGTTTGAGCGCCTGAACGCCGCGTATGTCGGCGGGGTCGGGCATGCCACGCGCCGCGTGCTGCGCTCTCTGCTCATTTATGCCGTGATTGTGGCCGCCGCTGTCTGGACCTATCTCAAGTTGCCGGGCAGTTTCCTGCCACAGGAAGACCAGGGCTATCTCATTACCGCCATTCAGTTGCCGCCCGCCGCGACGCGCGAACGGACGCAGGCGGTGCTGGAGTCGGTGGAACAGTATTTTTTGCAGCAGCCACAGGTGGACAAGGTCGTCGGCGTGCTCGGATTTTCTTTTTTTGGCCGCGGCCAAAACATGGCGCTCGCTTTCGTCCGGCTGCAGGACTGGGAGCGGCGAACGGGCACGGAAAATTCCGCACAAACCTTGGTGCGCCAGGCCAACATGCAGTTTTCCAGGATGAAGCAGGCGATGCTGTTTGCCATCAGTCCGCCGCCGATTCCGGAGCTCGCCTCGGCTGGCGGCTTCGATTTTCGCCTGCAGGATCGCGGCGGCGTGGGGCGCGACAAGTTGCTCGACGCGCGCAACCAGGTGCTGGGCATGGCGATGGCCGATCCACGGCTGACGGCCGTACGTCCGGAAGGCCAGGAGCCGGCGCCGCAACTGTTCCTCGACATTGACCGCGACAAGTTGGAGATTCTCGGGGTGAGCACGGCCGACCTCAATGACACCTTGCAGGCCCTGTTTGGGGTGTCCTATATCAACGATTTTGTGCGCCAGGGACGTGTCCTGCGCGTACAAATGCAGGCGGAAGAAACCACGCGCAAGGGCGAGGCTGAATTGCTGCGCACGGCGGTACGCAACCGCGCCGGGCGGATGGTGCGCCTGTCCGAATTTGTGCGTGTCAAATGGGTGGCGGGCACGGCCAAGCTCGACCGCTACAATGGATTGGCCGCCATGAAAATTTCCGGTGCGACCGCGCCGGGGGTATCCAGCGGCGAGGCGCTCGACGCGATGGAAACCATCGCGCACAATTTGCCGCCGGGAATCGGCTTCGAGTGGTCCGGCATCTCATCCGAGGAAAAAATCTCCAGCCGGCAGGCCCCGCTGTTGTTCGGGGTGTCGCTGCTGGTGGTGTTTCTGGTGCTGGCCGCGCTGTATGAGAGCTGGTCGGTGCCGCTTGCGGTGATGCTGGCGGTGCCGCTGGGGGCCTTCGGCGCGCTGCTCGCGGTGGAACTGCGCGACTTGCCCAACGACGTGTATTTCAAGGTCGGTCTGATCGCCATCATCGGGCTCGCCGCCAAGAATGCCATCCTGATCGTCGAATTTGCGCGCCGTCTCGAAGACGACGGGCGGGAACGGCTGGCAGCGGTGCTGGAAGCCTGCCGCCTGCGCCTGCGTCCGATTCTGATGACCTCCATCACGTTCATCGCCGGTGTGTTACCGCTGGCCATCTCCACCGGCGCGGGCGCGGAAAGTCGTCGCGCCATTGGCACCGGCGTCATCGGCGGCATGCTGGCTGCCACCGTGTTTGCCCTGTTCCTGGTACCGGTGTTCTTTGTGGTGGTGCGTCGGTTCTTTCCGGGACAGGCGCGCAAGCACGCCGAGTGAAACGGGGTGTCGTGGGAGGTATCCCGACAAATGCGCCGTGAATGTTGGCTGCCAGTGTCGGGTTAAAACCCGACCCACAAAAGCACGTTACAATTCCGCTTGAGCACACAGCCGGAATTCTTTCATGCAACAACTCACCCTAACCCGCCCCGACGACTGGCATCTGCATCTGCGCGATGGCGACCTGATGGCATCCGTATTGCCCGACACCGCCAGACAATTCGCGCGTGCCATCGTCATGCCGAACCTGCGCCCGCCCGTCACCACCACCGCGCAGGCCGCAGCCTACCGCGAACGCATCTTGCAAGCATTGCCGCAAGGCATGAAGTTCGGACCGCTGATGACGCTGTACCTCACCGACAACACTTCTGCCGACGAGATCAAAAAGGCCAAGGCCAGCGGCGTTGTCCACGCGGTGAAACTGTATCCGGCGGGGGTGACCACCAACTCCGACGCGGGCGTGACCGACTTGCGCCTCACCTATACCGCGCTGGAAGAAATGCAAAAGCTGGGAATGCCGCTGCTGGTGCACGGCGAAGTGACCAGCGCCGACATCGACATCTTTGACCGCGAAGCCGTGTTTATCGAACGCGTGATGCAGCCGCTGCTGAAAGACCTGCCGAACCTGCGCGTGGTGTTCGAACACATCACCACCCAGGATGCCGCACAATTCGTCATCAGCGCGCCCGACACTATTGCCGCCACCCTCACCCCGCAACACCTGCTCTACAACCGCAACGCCATGCTGGCCGGCGGCATCCGCCCGCACTTCTACTGCCTGCCCATCCTCAAGCGCGAGACGCACCGCGCAGCCTTGGTGCAAGCCGCCACCAGCGGCAACCAGAAATTCTTCCTCGGCACCGACAGCGCTCCGCATGTGCAACACACCAAAGAAAACGCCTGCGGCTGCGCCGGCTGCTACACCGCGCACAGCGCCATCGAGCTGTATGCCGAAGCGTTCGAAGCAGCGGGCGCGCTGGACAAGCTGGAAGCCTTCGCCAGTTTCTACGGTGCGGATTACTACGGCCTGCCGCGCAACAAAGAAACCATCATCTTGCGCAAGGAAGCGTGGCAAGTGCCTGCGACGATTGGATTCGGAGAGCATCAAATCGTGCCGCTGCGGGCAAGGGAAAAGATGAAATGGAAGTTGGTAAGTTGAGGGTGTAATTTCCAGAAAAATTCTCTTGAGGGTTTTAAATTTGGGGTTGGGGGGGCTCCCAGCAACTATAAATATATAGGCCAAAATTTTGCTTGCATAAATTTCTTCTCCTACTAGAATTAGCCCCTAATCAGCCGTCGAACTACTATAGGTAGTAGTTTTTGTTTTGAGTTGCCGAGATGCGGAATCGCGGCAACGCCTGAAATTAAAGGGGGTATTGCATGCTGCATGCTGCGCAAGAAGGTTCGTCCGCTATGTCTTTGTCTGTTGTTGCCCGCGCCGCATCCGGGTCTGTCGCCTCCTCATCTCCTGCCGGTTTATCGCTCGATCAATACAAGATCATTCGCCGCAATGGCGCAGTGGCAGCGTTCGAGCCGTCGAAAATTTCCATCGCCCTGACCAAGGCCTTCATTGCGGTCAATGGAGGACAGGGGGCGGCGTCCGCGCGCGTGCGCGAGCTGGTGGAGCAACTGACCGAACAGGTGGTGGGCGCGCTGCTGCGCCGTCAGCCGCATGGTGGAACTTTCCACATCGAGGACATCCAGGATCAGGTCGAGCTGGCCTTGATGCGTTCGGGCGAGCACGACGTGGCGCGAGCCTATGTGTTGTACCGTGAGCAGCGCAATCGCGAGCGCGTGAAAACCACATCGGTCGCGGCGCCTGTGTTGAATGTGACGGAAGCGGGCGTCGCGCGCCCGCTGGACGTGTCCGACTTGTCCGGGAAGATTCGCGCCGCCTGTGCCGGGTTGGGCGATGCGGTGGATGCGGACAAGATCCTGCAGGGCACCCTGAAGGATCTGTATGACGGCGTGGCGATCGAAGAGGTGCGGAAATGCGCCATCCTTGCGGCGCGTTCGCTGATCGAACAGGATCCGGCCTACAGTTTCGTGACCGCACGCCTGCTGTTGAACAACATCTGTTGCGAGATTCTGGGCGAAAGCGTGAGCCAGGCGGACATGGCGACGCGCTATGCCGAGTATTTCCCGAAATTCATCAAGCGCGGCATCGAAGCCGAATTGCTGGACGAGCGGCTGGGACACTTCGATCTGCCGCGGCTGGCTGCGGCGCTGGAGGCAGAACGCGACCTGCAATTCAACTATCTCGGCCTGCAAACGTTGTATGACCGCTATTTTCTGCATGTGGAAGACCGGCGCATCGAATTGCCGCAGGCCTTTTTCATGCGCGTGGCCATGGGGCTGGCGCTGAACGAGATCAACCGCGAAGAGCGCGCCATCGAGTTCTACCGCCTGTTGTCCAGCTTCGATTTCATGAGTTCGACGCCGACGCTGTTCAATTCCGGCACGCGCCGTTCGCAACTGTCGTCGTGCTACCTGACCACCGTGGCGGACGATCTGGACGGCATCTACGAGGCGCTGAAGGAAAACGCGCTGTTGTCGAAGTTCGCAGGCGGTCTGGGCAACGACTGGACCAACGTGCGCGCGCTGGGTTCGCACATCAAGGGCACCAACGGCAAGTCGCAGGGCGTGGTGCCGTTCCTCAAGGTGGTGAACGATACGGCCGTGGCGGTGAACCAGGGTGGCAAGCGTAAGGGCGCGGTGTGCGCCTATCTGGAAACCTGGCACCTCGACATCGAGGAGTTCCTCGAACTGCGCAAGAACACCGGCGACGATCGTCGCCGTACCCACGACATGAACACGTCCAACTGGATTCCGGATCTGTTCATGAAGCGCGTGATGGAAGGCGGCGAGTGGACGCTGTTCTCGCCCTCGACCTGTCCCGATCTGCATGACAAGTTTGGCGTGGAGTTTGAACAAGCGTATCTGGGCTACGAGGCCAAGGTTGCCAGCGGCGAACTTAAACTGTTCAGGAAGATTCCGGCGCAAACCCTGTGGCGCAAGATGCTGACCATGCTGTTCGAGACTGGCCACCCTTGGGTCACGTTCAAGGATCCCTGCAACATCCGTTCGCCGCAGCAACATGTGGGCGTGGTGCACAGCTCCAACCTGTGCACCGAGATCACGCTGAATACCTCCGCAGATGAGATCGCCGTGTGCAACCTCGGTTCCGTCAATCTGGCGGCGCACCTGACCGCCGATGGCCAGATTGACCACGACAAGTTGAAGCGCACGGTGAGCATTGCCATGCGCATGCTGGATAACGTGATCGACATCAACTACTACGCCGTTGCCAAGGCGCGTAACGCCAATCTGAAGCACCGTCCGGTCGGTCTCGGCATCATGGGTTTCCAGGACTGCCTGCATACCCTGCGTATTCCGTATGCCACCGAGGCGGCGGTCGAGTTCGCCGACCGCTCCATGGAGGCGGTGTGCTACTACGCCTACTGGGCTTCCACCGAACTGGCGCAGGAACGTGGCCGCTATGCTTCCTATCGTGGCAGTTTGTGGGACCAGGGCATCCTGCCGCAGGACAGTCTGAACCTGTTGCGCGAGCAGCGCGGCGGCTATGTCGAGGTGGATACGTCGGCCAGCATGGATTGGGACGCGCTACGCGAGCGCATCCGCCTGCACGGCATGCGCAACTCGAACTGTGTGGCGATCGCACCGACTGCGACCATCTCCAACATCATCGGGGTTTCAGCCTGTATCGAGCCGACCTACCAGAACCTCTTCGTCAAATCCAACCTGTCCGGCGAATTCACCGTGATCAACGAGCATCTGGTGATGGATCTGAAGCGGCTCGGCTTGTGGGATGAGGTGATGATTGCAGATCTCAAGTATTTTGACGGCAGCCTGTCCAGGATCGACCGCATTCCGGTCGAACTGCGCAATCTGTATGCGACCGCGTTCGAGGTCGAGCCGCAGTGGCTGATCGAAGCGGCTGCGCGCCGCCAGAAATGGATCGACCAGGCGCAGTCGCTGAACATTTATATGTCCGGCGTGTCCGGGCGCAAGCTGGACGAAACTTACAAGCTGGCTTGGTTGCGGGGGCTCAAGACCACCTATTACCTGCGTACCCTGGGGGCGACCTCGGCCGAGAAATCGACCTCGCGCGCCGGTTCGCTGAACGCGGTGTCGAATAACGGCAACGTGGGCGAGATGTCCGCTCCGGTGGTGGAAGAGACAAAGTTCTGTTCCATTGACAACCCGGAGTGTGAAGCTTGCCAGTAAGTGGAAAGAACGCGGCGGCTGCCATGTGCATGCCGCTCCGCTCATTGAATAAAGGGAATTCTTATGTTGAACTTTGAAAACGAAATTGCATCCGGCTCGACTTCCCCGGCAGGGTGCATCCCTCCTGTGGGCGGCTTGCCGCCCGCTGCGGTCAGTCAACAGGCTTACACCGTCGCTTCGACGTCCAGCGGACGGATCCGCGTCGAGGACAAGCGCATCATCAACAGCAGTGCCGACGTGAACCAGCTGGTGCCGTTCAAGTACAAGTGGGCGTGGGAAAAGTATCTGGCCGCCTGTGCCAACCACTGGATGCCGCAAGAAGTGAATATGTCTGCCGACATCGCCCTGTGGAAGAATCCGAACGGACTGAACGAAGACGAGCGTCGCCTGGTGATGCGCAATCTGGGTTTCTTTACCACCGCCGACAGTCTGGCTGCGAACAATATCGCGCTGGGCACTTATCGCCACATCACCAATCCGGAGTGCCGCCAATATTTATTGCGTCAGGCATTTGAGGAGGCGATCCACACGCATGCCTACCAGTACATCGTGGAAAGTCTCGGGCTGGACGAGGGCGAGATTTTCAACATGTACCACGAAGTGCCCAGCATTCGCGCCAAGGACGAGTTTCTGCTGCCCTTCATTGACGTGCTGACCAATCCGGATTTCAAGACCGGCACGCCGGAGAACGACCAGAAGCTGCTGCGCAGCCTGATCGTGTTTGCCTGCATCATGGAGGGCCTGTTCTTCTATGTCGGCTTTGTGCAAATTCTGGCGCTGGGACGCCAGAACAAGATGACCGGTGCCGCCGAACAATACCAGTACATCCTGCGCGACGAGTCCATGCACCTGAACTTCGGCGTGGATGTCATCAATACCATCAAGAACGAGAATCCGCAGCTGTGGACGGCGGCATTCCGCGAAGAGATCCGCGGCCTGATCCAGAAGGGCGTGGAGCTGGAGTATCGCTATGCCGAGGACACCATGCCGCGCGGCGTGCTCGGTCTGAATGCCGGTATGTTCAAGGAATATTTACGGTTCATTGCGAATCGTCGCTGTCAACAAATCGGGATTGATGTACTCTACGCGGGCGCGACGAATCCATTCCCGTGGATGGCCGAAATGATCGATTTGAAGAAAGAAAAGAATTTCTTCGAGACGCGGGTAACCGAGTATCAAACGGGGGGAGCGTTATCGTGGGATTAAAGGTTTAGAAGAAGGCTGCTTTCGCAGCCTTTTTCGCAAGGGCTTCATGCATGCTGCCGCTGGGTATGCTGGAGGTGTAGTAGATGTTGTTCTTCATTAACTTTCATACAAGGAGGTTGAAATGGTCGCAGCAAAGAAAGCTAAACCCGCAGCAAAGAAGGCAGTAGCCAAGAAACCCGCAGCAAAGAAGGCAGTAGCCAAGAAACCCGCAGCAAAGAAGGCAGTAGCCAAGAAACCGGCTGCCAAGAAGGCCGTTGCGAAGAAACCCGTAGCGAAAAAGGCGGTAGCCAAGAAGCCGGCTGCCAAGAAGGCCGTTGCGAAGAAACCCGTAGCGAAAAAGGCAGTAGCCAAGAAACCGGCTGCCAAGAAGGCTGTTGCGAAGAAACCCGCAGCGAAAAAGGCAGTAGCCAAGAAACCGGCTGCCAAGAAGGCCGTTGCGAAGAAACCCGCAGCGAAAAAGGCAGTAGCCAAGAAACCGGCTGCCAAGAAGGCCGTTGCGAAGAAACCCGTAGCGAAAAAGGCAGTAGCCAAGCCGGCAGTTGTAACCAAGCCGGCTGCAACGCCGACTGCGGTTGCACCTTCGGCTCCGGCGCCTATTCGTCCGGCTGCGACTTGGCCGTTCCCGACTCCTGGGATCAGCAAGCCGAATTAAGCTGGCGAGAGGCTGTGAAAACGGCCCCGATCTCGTCGCAAGCAGGTAGGGGCTGATTCACATCGCTGGGTGGCAGGCAGTTTTTTCAATGCCCGATCAGGGTAAGGTGCTTTGTTCACTCAAAAATATTTGAGCTGGTCATAACGTTTCCGGCTCGACGAGTGGCACACTTTGCCAAAGGAATTGATTCTGGTGCGAAGAGGCCAGAGGTGCTGTCGTCACGAGAGAATTTGTTCCTGGCGTGAAGCCCCCAATTTCCAGATTCTGCCAGCGATCAGACGTTGCCTTTCAGCAATTTCACCGTGTACACGGTGATGGGCAAGGCGCTGTTCTTGTCGAAGGCAATCCCGGTTGCAACACCGGCGCGCGCGATCTCTTCTGCATCGTCGAGAGCGGGATAACGCTGATGCATGGCGCCGAGTGCGAACTCCTGACCGGAGCCGATTGCCCAGTACTGGGTATATTCAAACACTTCGCGCATCGAGTAGATGCCATAGATTCCACTCGCATTCGCAATCAGCGCGGTGATCTGGCTCGATTCATAAGGATCTTCCTCATCCTCCTTTGGGTTCAGAAAACATTCTTCCTTCAGAACGGGATGCAGTTTGCGAAAGGTTTCAAAGATGGCCTCCTTGCTGTCAAGGCGGACGTTGGGAATTTTGGCGAACAGACTGGACAAGACCAAATGATGCGCTGCGCTGCCGCAAACACCGACATAACTTAAGCCAACCTGTAAAATCTTGTCATGCGAGGCATCTTTTTCAGCCGGCAGCCGCGTATTGCCAAACGTGGTGAGTGTGTCAGCGGCGATGGCGACGATGCCGTTCTTTTTCACGGCGACGATGGTGGTCATGCGTAACGCTCCAAATTAATCAGGCCGGATTTTATCATTCATGCTGTATCAGGCTTCGCTTCCCTATCATCCCGATGCTGGCACTTACTATGCTTCCCTGCGCGATTTGCCCTGGGCGGCATGGTTGGATAGCGGCGGGCGCGGACGCTACGATGTGCTGGTTGCACAGCCGGTGGCCACCCTGGTGACGCGAGGTGAAGAAACGGTGATTGCGGAGGGGGCGAAGCACTGGAGCAGTGAGGAAGATCCGTTGCAACTGATACGCGAGCAACTGGGCGCGCTTGCAACACCGATCCCCGAAATCCCGTTTGCCGGAGGTGCACTGGGGTACTGGGGCTACGACCTAGCACGGCGGTACATGCAACTTCCGCAAATCGCGCGAGATACGGAAAAAGTGCCGGAGATGGCGGTGGGAATCTACGATTGGGCAGTCGTTATCGACCACCGCAAATGCACCGCGCGCCTGCTATCCCGCCAGCGCCATGCTCAGACCGCAGGCGTTCTACCACAGATTCTGCAACGACTTCGTGGCGCTGGAGCGAAAACACAGATTGCAAACGAATTCCGGGTGCACGGCGATATCAAGACGAATCTGAATCCGGAAGAATATGGCAGGGCATTCGAGGCCATCCGCAACTATCTGCACGCGGGCGATTGCTATCAGGTCAACCTGGCCCAACGCTACGCTGCCCAGGCAAGCGGCGATGCATTTGCGGCGTATCTTGATCTGCGCCGCAGGAGTCCCGCCCCCTACGCCGCATTCCTTGATTGGCCACAGTTGCAAGTACTGTGTGTTTCACCTGAACTGTTTTTGAAGGTCACGCAGGGCAGCGTGGAGACGCGGCCGATCAAAGGGACGCGCCCGCGCAGCGATGATGCCGCGGAAGACGGCAGTTTGGCACAGCAACTGCGCGAACACGGCAAGGATCAGGCGGAGAATCTGATGATTGTCGATCTTCTCCGCAACGATCTGGGGAAAAACTGCATCACGGGTTCGGTGCATGCCCCCAAACTGTTTGCAGTGGAGAGCTTTTCCAACGTGCATCATCTGGTCAGTACGGTGGCAGGAAAGTTGCGCCCGGACCGGCACGCGCTGGATCTGTTGCGCGATTGTTTTCCCGGCGGGTCGATCACGGGCGCACCCAAGCAGCGCGCGATGGAAATCATTGAACAACTGGAACCGCAGCGACGAGGAATCTACTGCGGCGCCATCGGTTATGTCGGTCACGACGGCTGCATGGAAACCAACATCGCCATCCGCACCCTGGTCTATGCGCGCGACGAAATCCGCGGCTGGGCGGGAGGCGGAATCGTTGCCGATTCGCGCTGCGAAGACGAATATCAGGAAACGAAAGACAAGGCGAGCGCGATGCTGGCACTGCTGCGGCGATTTGGCGGGACACTCGCAGCGTGAATGCGGCCCCTGCAGTGCAGGGCGACTTTACGACCCCGAATTCTTCAGGCGGGTGATGCGGACGACCTCTGGAATCTTGCGGAGATTGCGCATGATTGTCGCCAGGTGGAGACGATTGCTGACCTGAAGGGTGAAATAGGTTGCCGTATATTCGCCTTCACTGCTGAAGTTCACGTTCTCGATATTGGAGTCGGCATCGGCAATGGCAGCGGCGACCTTGGCCAGAACACCGCGCTGGTTGGCGACGACCAGTTTCAGGCTGACCTCGAACAGGCGGGTGATGTTCTTGTCCCAGACGACGTCCAGCCATTGCTCGTTGCCACGACCATGGCGGAGCGTGGGACAGTCGTGGGTGTGCACCACCAGTCCCTGGCCGCTCTTGATGATGCCAATGATGGGGTCGCCGGGAATCGGCCGGCAACACTTGGCAAACTCGACCGCCATGCCTTCGGTGCCCTGGATCGTGACCACGGCGTTGCCCAGCGCATCGCTGGAAATGGTGTCGCCCTGACGGGCGAGTTGTTTGGCAACCACCATATTCAGGCGCCGCCCGAGACCAATATCGGCATAGATGTCCTGACGCGATTTGACGCCGGTTTCGCGCAGCAATTTTTCCCAGTGGGCTTCATCCATGTCTTGCAAACGCAGGCCCATGGCAGTGAGCGCCTGTGCCAGCAGTCGTTCGCCAAGTCGTGCGGACTCGTTGAGGTGCAGGGTGCGCAGCGAATGGCGAATCTCGGCGCGCGCCTTGCTGGTGGCAACGTAGCCCAGCCAGGCGGGGTTGGGGTGCATTTGCACCGCAGTGACAATCTCGACCCGGTCCCCGTTGCGCAACTCCGTGCGCAACGGCACCAATTCATCGTTGACCTTGGCGGCGACACAGCGGTTGCCAATGTCGGTATGCACGGAGTAGGCGAAATCAACCGTGGTCGCGCCGCGCGGCAGCGCGAATATCTTGCCTTTGGGCGAGAAGACATAGACTTCATCGGGGAACAAGTCGATTTTCAGATGTTCGAGGAACTCGGCCGAATCACCGCTCTGCGCCAGACTCCCGAGCAGGCCTTGCAGCCATTGGTGGGTCTTTTGCTGCAAGTCGCTGATCTGGGCATCGGAAGCCTTGTATAACCAATGCGAAGCCACGCCACTTTCCGCCAATTTGTTCATCTCGTGCGTGCGGATCTGAACCTCGATGGGCGTGCCGAAGGGGCCGAACAGCGTGGTGTGCAGGGACTGGTAGCCGTTGGCTTTGGGGATAGCGATGTAATCCTTGAATTTCCCGGGAAAGGGCTTGTACAGACCGTGCAATGCGCCCAGTGCGAGGTAGCAGGATGCAACATCGTCCACCAGAATGCGGAAGCCGTAGATGTCCAGTACTTGCGCAAAGGCCAGGGATTTGGCCTGCATCTTCTGGTAGATGCCGTACAGATGTTTTTCCCTGCCTTTGACTTCCGCCCTGATCTGGTGGGATTCCAGACGCTTGCTGATGGCTTCCAGAATCTTGCTCACGACTTCGCGCCGGTTGCCGCGCGCCACTTTGAGCGCCTTCGACAATACCGCGTAGCGGTTTGGGTGAAGATACTTGAAACTGAGGTCTTGCAGTTCCTGATAGATATTGTTCAGGCCGAGGCGGTTGGCGATGGGGGCATAGATATCCATCGTTTCGCGCGCGATGCGCGCACTCTTCTCGGCGGGAAGCGAATCCAGCGTGCGTGCATTGTGCAGCCGATCGGCGAGCTTGATCAGGATGACGCGCACATCGCGCGCCATGGCCAGCAGCATCTTGCGGAAATTCTCGGCCTGGGCATCTTCCTGGGTTTCGAACTCAAGCTTGTCGATCTTGCTCAGGCCTTCCACCAACTCGGCTACGGTGGCGCCAAAGGGTTCGGCTATTTGTTCGAGGGTGACCGGGGTGTCTTCGACGACATCGTGCAACAGGGCGGCATTGATCGCGTGCACATCCAGATGCAGCGGGGTGAGGATGCGCGCGACGGCGATGGGATGGGTAACGTAGGGAGCGCCCGACTGGCGCAACTGCCCGGCGTGGGCGGCGCGGCTGAACTCAAGGGCCGCCCTGACTTGCGCCACGTCTTCCGGTTTGAGATACGCGGAAACTTCCTGTAGCAGAGCATCGGCATCGGCTTGCGACATGGGCTAACTTTCGCGCGCCAGGTTGCGTTGGGCCGATGCGGGGGTTCAGGCCATGCCGCGATTGAGGATTTCCACGCCGACCTTGCCTTCGCTGATTTCGCGCAAGGCGACCACCGTGGGCTTGTCCTTGCTGATTTCGACCAGGTGACTGGCGCCGTTGGCCAACTGGCGGGCGCGGTAGGCCGCAGCCAGCGTCAGCTCGAAACGGTTCGGAATGTTCGCCATGCAATCTTCTACGGTAATGCGTGCCATGATTTATTTCTCCGGATTCAGAATTTGGTGGATGAGGCTGCGCTGGCGAACCTTCTGTTTTTCGCAGCGCAAACGCGCGGCCAGCACGATGCAACTCAATTCACGCGCCGCCTCATCAAGGTCGGCGTTGATAATAACATAATCAAAATCGGCCAGATGAGAGACGTCCTCCCGTGCTGCCGCCAAGCGGGTGGCGATGATTTCCGGCGCATCCTTGCCGCGTCCCTGCAGGCGTTGCGCAAGGCTTTCCAGCGAGGGCGGCAGGATGAAAATGCACACGCATTCCGGGAACAGTTTGCGCACCTGCGCTGCGCCCTGCCAGTCGATCTCCAGCAGAATATCGCGGTCGCGCGCATTTTCCTGCTCGATCCAGACGCGGGAGGTGCCGTAAAGATTGCCGTACACCTCGGCGCTCTCCAGGAATTCGCCGCGCGCGGACATTGCCTGAAAGTGTTCTCGGCTGACGAAATGGTAATCCTTGCCGTCGATCTCGCCCGCGCGCGGTGGCCGGGTGGTGTAGGACACCGACAGGTCGATCTGTGGGTTGGTCTGGAGCAGGGCGCGGACCAAGCTGGTCTTGCCTGCGCCAGAAGGTGCGCTGATGACGAAAAGGCTGCCCGACATTTTCTCTCCTATTCTATGTTTTGCACTTGCTCGCGCATCTGTTCGATCAGCAGCTTGATTTCCATGGCGCATTGCGAGACCTCGGCATCCACCGACTTCGCCCCGAGGGTATTGGCCTCGCGATGCAATTCCTGCATCAGGAAGTCGAGTCGCTTGCCGACGGTGCCGCCGCGTGCCAGCGTGCGCCGGACCTCGGCCAGATGGGCGGCGAGGCGTGAAAGTTCTTCATCGACGTCGATCTTGCTGGCGTACAGCGTGATCTCCTGGCGCACCCGTTCGTCATCCGCGCTGCCCAGCGCATCCTCCAGGCGGCTGCGCAACTTTGCTTCGTAGGCGGCGATGGCACCCGGAATGCGCGGGGCGACGGTGCTGCGTAGCGTTTCGATCTGCGCGATCCGTTGCTCCAGGAAAGCGGCGAGTTTTTCCCCTTCGCGCTGGCGCGCGGCGGCGAATTCCCGCAACACCCGCTGCAACAAAGCCAGCAGGTCGTCCCGCAGGGTATCGCCGCTGGCGGTCTGGCTTGCCAGGGTGCCGTTCCAGCGCAGCACATCAATGACTGCAATTTCAGCCGCAGCAGGCAGAATTGTGCGTATTTGTGCATTCCATGCGCCCAGCTGACGTACCACATCCAGGTTGAGCTGAGCCGGATGTTGCGCCGACTGGCGCGCGGTGTAGCTGACCCGGCACTCCACTTTGCCGCGGGTGATTTGGGCGCTGATGGCCTCGCGCAGCGCCGGTTCATGGCTGCGCAACTCGTCCGGCAGGCGCATTTGCAGGTCGAGATAGCGATGATTGACCGCACGCAATTCCAGGGTGAGCGAACCGACATCGCGCTCGGTCTCCGCCACGGCATAACCGGTCATGCTGTAAATCATCGAATCTCCATGGGGCTGAAAAACACGGGCTGAACGGCGCGCATTATATTACGATTGCGCCAGTCTTCTCTGGGAACCCGCGGTGCGCACCGCGGCATACGGCAGAAAAAATAAAATAGAATGAAGTTTACCATCCACCAGGCCAATCATATCGGCGCGCGCAAGTACAACCAGGACCGCGCCGGGTATGCCTATACCAACGATGCGTTGTTGCTGTTGCTGGCTGACGGCATGGGCGGTCACCTGCATGGCGAGCTCGCCGCGCAAATGACCATCTACACGTTCATGCGCGCATTCAGCCGGCTGGAAGCGGGGCGCGTGCAAGAGCCCGAGGTATTCCTGCGCGCCACCATGCGCGCCGCGCATGATGCGATCATCGAATACGCGCTGGAACAGAAACTGGGCGGGAATCCCGGCACGACCTGTGTTGCGGCGCTGGTGCAGGATGGCCTGGTCTGGGTCGCCCATGCGGGCGATTCGCGTTTTTACCAGTTGCGGGATGGCAAGGTCGCCAGGGTCAGCCATGATCATTCCGTGGTGCAACAATGGGCCGACTGGGGAGTCATCAGCCCGGAGGAGATGAAGACCCACCCGGACCGCAACAAGATTACCAACTGCCTGGGTGGGGTGGAGGACATGTTCTATGCGGAAGTCTCGCCCAGCGCCGAGGTGCGCGATGGCGATACCCTGTTGCTTTGCAGCGATGGCTTCTGGAGCCCGCTCGATGAAGCGGAGCTGATCAAGCTGCGCACTGCACCCTCCCTGGCGCACGGCGTGAACGAACTCATCGGCGTGGCGGTCCGGCGCGAGGCCGGGCGTGCGGACAATACGACCGTCGTCGCTGCACGCCTGGGCGCGACAGAACTGTCCCATTCCACTGATATTCCGGTTTGTGTGCCGCTGGCGATTGACTAGCGGCGTTATAATCGCGTCCCTTTCGAACCGTCCCGAGATCCCCGTCATGCGCCCCAGCCAGCGTCAGCCAGACCAGCTTCGCCCCATTCGCATCACCCGCCATTACACCAAACACGCCGAAGGATCGGTGCTGATCGAGTGCGGCGACACGAAAGTGATCTGCACCGCCAGCGTCGAAGAGCGAGTGCCGCCGCACAAGAAGGGCAGCGGCGAAGGCTGGGTCACCGCGGAATACGGCATGTTGCCGCGTTCGACCGGCAGCCGCATGTCGCGCGAAGCGGCCAAGGGCAAGCAGTCCGGTCGCACCCAGGAAATTCAGCGCCTGATCGGGCGCAGCCTGCGCGCCGTGGTGGACTTGCAAAAGCTCGGCGAGCGCACGATCCAGCTCGATTGCGACGTGATCCAGGCCGACGGCGGCACCCGTACCGCCAGCATCACCGGGGCCTTCGTCGCGCTGCACGACGCCGTGGGCGTGCTGATGCAAAAAGGACTGGTGAAAGAGAATCCCCTGCGCGATTCCGTCGCCGCGATTTCGGTCGGCATCTTTGAGGGCACCCCGGTACTCGATCTCGATTATCTCGAAGACTCCGCCTGCGATACTGACATGAACGTGGTGATGCTGGGCAGCGGCCATTTCGTCGAAGTACAGGGCACGGCGGAAGGTCATCCTTTTTCGCGCGAGGAGATGGATGCGCTGCTGGAACTGGCGAAGAACGGCATCGCGCAGCTGATCGAAAAACAGCACGCGGCCTTGAATGGCTAAAGCACCCAAGGTTTTGAATGAAGAAACTGGTTATTGCATCAAACAATCCCGGCAAGCTGCGCGAGTTTCAGCAGATGCTGGCGCCGCTCGGCATCGAAGTGCTTACGCAATCGCAGCTGGGCATCGGCGAGGCCGAGGAACCGCACTGCACCTTCGTCGAAAACGCGCTGGCCAAGGCGCGCCATGTCAGCCGCGAGAGCGGATTGCCCGCGCTGGCGGACGACTCCGGCATTTGCGTCGAAGCGCTGGGCGGCGCGCCCGGGGTGCAATCGGCGCGCTACGCGGGCGACAGCCCGAAATCGGATGCGCGCAACAATGAAAAGCTGCTGCGCGAGATGCAGGGCGTGACCGACCGCAGTGCGCACTATTACTGCGTGCTGGTGCTGGTGCGTTCGGCCGACGATCCGCAACCGCTGATCGCCGAGGGCGAATGGCATGGCGAGGTATTCCGGGAGGAACGCGGCGCCGGCGGCTTTGGCTACGATCCGATGTTCTGGCTGCCGCAGTTTGGCAAGACGGCGGCAGAACTGACGCACGAGGAAAAACACGCTATCAGCCATCGCGGCAAGGCGATGAAATCGCTGCTGCAAAAGCTCCGTCCACGCTCCGGCGCATGAGCACCCACCCGCTTCATCCCGTCGGCCTGCATCAGCAGCCCGTTGCTTTCCGGGTGCCGCCGCCGCTTGTTCTCTATATCCATATCCCCTGGTGCGTGCGCAAATGTCCGTATTGCGACTTCAATTCGCACGAAGCACGCGGCACGTTGCCCGAGCGCGAATATATTGATGCGCTGGCGCGCGATCTCGAACTGTCGCTGCCGCAAATATGGGGCCGCAAAATCCATTCGGTGTTTTTTGGCGGCGGCACGCCCAGCCTGCTGAGCGGCGACGGCATCACGGAAGTCCTGCGCCAGGTGCGCATGCTGCTGCCGCTTGAACACAATGCCGAGATCACGCTGGAGGCTAATCCCGGCACGGTCGAGGCGGACAAGTTCGCCGCATTCCGTGATGCAGGCGTGAACCGGCTGTCGCTGGGCATCCAGAGCTTCAACGATGCGCACTTGCGAGCGCTGGGGCGCATCCATACTGCTGACGAAGCCAGACGCGCCATTGATATCGCGCAGCGGCACTTCGATAACGTCAACCTCGATCTGATGTATGCGTTGCCGCAGCAGACGCTGGAGCAGGCGGTGCGGGATGTGCAGAGCGCGCTGCAATTCAAGCCGCAGCACCTTTCCTGTTACCATCTGACGCTGGAGCCGAACACGCTGTTCGCCCGCCAGCCGCCGCAAGTGCCCGACGACGATGCGAGCTTCGAGATGCAGCAGTACATCGAGGAGATGCTGGCCGCGCACGGCTACGAGCACTACGAGACTTCCGCCTTTGCGCAGCCGCAGAAACGGTCGCGCCACAACCTTAATTACTGGCAGTTCGGCGATTACCTCGGCATCGGCGCGGGTGCGCACAGCAAGTTGAGCTTCCACAATCGGGTCATCCGGCAGGCGCGTTACAAGCAGCCGCAGGCCTACATGGAGCATGCTGGAAAAGGCGCTTCAGTGCAGAGCGAACAGCAACTAGGCAAGGACGATCTTGCGTTCGAATTCATGATGAATGCGCTGCGTCTGAACGGCGGCTTCGACGAGGCGCTGTTTCAGGAGCGCACCAGCTTGCCGTTGCTGCTGATCCGGCGCGAACTGGAAGAGGCGGAACGGAAAGGGTTGCTGTCGCGGGGATCTGGGCACATCGCGCCGACCGAGATGGGCCGGCGCTTCCTCAACGATCTGCTACAAATCTTTCTTGCGCCGGAAGACTAGATCCCACACGCCGTGTCCCAGTCGCAAGCCGCGCTGTTCGAACTTGGTCAGCGGGCGGTAGTCGGGGCGAGGCGCGTAATCGGCGGCGGTGTTCGCCAGCAGCGGTTCTTCGCTCAATACACGCAGCACCTGCTCGGCATAGTCCTGCCAATCTGTGGCGGCGTGGAGATAGCCGCCCGGCTTGAGTTTCTGCACCAGCCTTGCGATGAACGGCGCCTGGATCAGGCGGCGCTTGTTGTGGCGCGCCTTGTGCCAAGGGTCCGGGAAGAAGATGTGCACGCCGTCCAGTGAGTTGTCCGCGATCATGTCGCGTAGCACTTCCACGGCGTCGTGCTGCATGATGCGGATATTCTTCAAATTTTCCGAGTCGATCAGCTTGAGCAGATTGCCCACGCCGGGCGTATGCACCTCCAGTGCGAGATAGTCGTTTTCCGGATGAGCCTGGGCGATGGTGGCGGTGCTGTCGCCCATGCCGAAGCCGATCTCGAGGATCTTGGGCGCACTGCGCCCGAAAGTCAGGTCAAGATCGAGCGGACGCGCAATATAAGGAATGCCGTAGCGCGGCAACCAGGTGTCGATGGCGCGCTGTTGCGCGACCGAAACGCGGCCAGCGCGCAGCACGAAGCTACGGATATGCCGCTGGCTGAAGTCTTCGGCCTCGTTCATCATCTGCGCGTCGGGGCGATGATCCCTGTGCTCGGCGAACTGGGGCTGGCGCTGTACAGTTTCTTCGGCATGCGTCCGGCAAGGAAGGCCTCGCGTCCTGCTTCCACGCCTTTCTTCATGGCCGAAGCCATCAGTACCGGATTCTGCGCGCCGGCGATGGCGGTATTCATCAGCACGCCGTCGCAGCCAAGTTCCATGGCGATGGCGGCATCCGAAGCTGTGCCCACGCCGGCATCGACGATTACCGGCACTTTCACACGCTCCATGACAAGTTGCAGGTTCCACGGGTTGAGGATGCCCATGCCGGAGCCGATCAGCGAGGCCAGCGGCATGATGGCGACGCAGCCGATGTCTTCCAGTTGCTTGGCGACGATGGGATCGTCCGAGGTATAGACCATCACCTGAAAACCGTCCGCTACCAGGGTTTTTGCGGCGGCGAGGGTTTCGATCACGTTGGGATACAGCGATTGCGGGTCGCCCAGCACTTCCAGTTTCACCAGGCTGTGCCCGTCCAGCAGTTCGCGCGCCAGCCGCAGGGTGCGCACCGCATCTTCGGCGGTATAGCAACCTGCGGTGTTGGGCAGATAGGTGAACTTGGATGGCGGTACGGAATCGAGCAGGCTGGGTTCATTCGGATTCTGGCCCAGATTGGTGCGGCGGATCGCCACCGTGACGATTTCCGCGCCGCTGGCATCCAGCGCGGCGCGCGTTTCGTCGAAGTCTTTATATTTGCCGGTGCCGACCAGCAGTCGGGAGGAGTAGCTTTTACCTGCGATGATGAGTTTGTCGTTCATGTCCAATTTTCCTGAATTATTTGTGGGCCAGCTTTACCCCAAGGGTGCAAGAACCCCTGCGGGGTAACCCGGCCCACATTGATGAATTGTTAACCGCCGCCGACCGCGACCACGATCTCGAGTTTGTCGCCATCGTTCAGTTGCGCCGTGGCGAAGGTGCTGCGCGGAACGATCTCGCCATTGCGTTCAAGGGCGATGCGCTTGCCGCCATAGCCCATCATCTCGATAAAAGCCGCAACACTGATGGCTTGCGGAAATTGGCGGGGCTCGCCGTTGATGCTGACCGTTATCAATTCGTTTGTCCGTGTTAGAATGCGCGCCGCATTTTACACCAAGCGGGTGTAGCTCAATGGTAGAGCTCTTGCTTCCCAAGCAAGTGACGAGGGTTCGATCCCCTTCACCCGCTCCACCCGTTCATCCCGCACCTTGAGTTTTCCCCCCGCTAACCGGCTAATTTGACCTAGGTCAAATTAAAGCCGGACTTTATTTCCTAGTATCGCCACCGTTTTGACGGACTCTTTCCGAGTGGAATAGTAAGGTATAGGGCCGATTGGAACGAATTCAGGCTTTACTTGTCGCGGCCGCACTGCGACAATTTGCCGCGCTTTAGGAATGGGTAGCAAATAGGGTGCGCCTGACACGACCGATTCCCTGGTTGTGACCGGCGCATTGATTTTAACTTCGCTCTGGGGAGGAGACTACTGTGGAAGCTAATCAAGCGACAGCAGTAAAGTACGATATGGAGGTTGTGCGCTGGTTCACCATCGCCGCCGCCATCTATGCAGTGGTGGGTACGCTGATCGGTGTGTATGTGGCATCGGAACTGGCGTTCCCGTTTTTAAACTTTGACATTCCCGAAATCACCTTCGGTCGTCTGCGTCCGCTGCATACCAATGCGGTGATCTTCGCATTTGGCGGTTCCGTGCTGTTTGGAACCGGTTACTACATCGTGCAACGCACGGGTGCGACCAAGCTGTGGAGCAACGGTCTCGCCTGGGCAACCTTCATCGGCTGGAACCTGATCATCGTTTCCGCCGTCATTACCCTGCCGCTGGGCCTGTCTCAAGGCAAGGAATACGCCGAATTGCCCTGGTGGGTGGATATCGCGATTGCGGTGGTGTGGCTGATGTACGGCTTCAACTACATCATGACCATCGGCATCCGCAAGACCTCGCACATCTACGTGTCGAACTGGTTCACCATGGGCATGATCATCATGATCACCTACCTGCATGTGGTGAACAGCCTGGCCATTCCGGTGGATTGGGCGACTTCCTATTCCATCTTCTCCGGCGTGCAGGATGCCATGGTGCAATGGTGGTGGGGACATAACGCGGTGGGCTTCTACCTGACCGCAGGCTTCCTCGGCATCATGTATTACTTCGTGCCGAAACAGGCACAGCGTCCGGTGTTCTCCTACCGTCTGTCCGTGCTGCACTTCTGGTCGCTGACGTTCGGTTACGTCTGGCTCGGCGCGCACCACCTGCAATACACCGCTTTGCCTGACTGGACCGGTTCGCTGGGCGCTGCGATTTCGCTGGCGATGATCATCCCGTCCTGGGGCGGTGCAATGAACGGCATGATGACCTTGTCCGGGGCTTGGGACAAGTTGCGGACCGACTATGTCCTGCGCTTTCTGGTGGTGTCCCTCGCGTTCTACGCGATGTCCACCTTCGAAGGCCCGGTGATGTCGATCAAGACCGTGAATGCCTTGTCGCACTACACCGACTGGACAGTGGGTCACGTGCACTCCGGCGCGTTGGGCTGGATGGCCATGGTTTCCTTCGGCGCGATGTACCACATGGTCAAAAAACTGTGGGGCGTGGAGAAGATGTACTCCGAGGGTCTGGTGAACGTGCACTTCTGGCTGGCCACCATCGGCACCGTGGTTTATGTCGTGGCGATGTGGGTCTCCGGCATCATGCAGGGCCTGATGTGGCGCGACTATGACGAGTTCGGCACCCTGACCTACACCTTTGTTGAATCGGTTTCCGCGATGCATCCGTACTATGTGATGCGTGCGATCGGCGGCGCGATCTTCAATCTGGGTGCCTGGGTCTGTCTCTACAACACCGTGATGACCGTTCGTACTGCCAGCGCGCTGCGCAGCTCGAACGCAGTCGCGGCTAATGCATAAGGGGAGTGAATAACATGTCAGATCATCACGACAAATTTTATTCGACCAAATTTCAGGACAAGGCTGAACGCAGCACCCTGCTGATGTTTGTCCTGACAGCGATCGCCGTGGCGATCGGCGGTATCGTCGAAATCGTGCCGCTGTTCTATCTGCCGAACACGGCGATGTGCCAGAACGATCCCACCTGCAACAACACGCAGCACAAGGATCTGCAGGGCAATGTCATCCCGATGGACAAGATCATCTGGAATCCGGCCACTTCGGCACACAAGACCCTGGCGGACTGGCAGCCGGGTGATGGCGTTCGTCCTTACACCGCGCTGGAAACTGCCGGTCGTGCCGTATTCATCCGCGAAGGCTGCTTCCTCTGCCACTCGCAGATGATCCGCCCGTTCCGGGACGAGAAGGATCGCTACGGTCACTACTCCATCGCGGAAGAGTCGATGTACGACCACACCTACCAATGGGGTTCCAAGCGTACCGGTCCCGATCTGGCGCGTGTCGGCGGCAAGTATTCGGATGAGTGGCATCGCCGCCACCTGCGCTATCCGCGCGACGTGGTGCCCGAATCCGTCATGCCGAACTTCTTCTGGCTGGAGCAAAAGCCGGTCAACGTGGAAAAGACCGTGCAGACGCTGAAGGTCATGACCATGATGCCGTTCAACCCGGTGCCGAAGACGATCTATACCGACGCGTACATCGCCGGTGCGGCGGCCGAGCTGGAAGGCAAGAGCGATATGGACGCGTTGATCACTTACCTGCAAGGACTGGGCAATCATGTCAAGTTCGAGGAAGGCGTGAACTACCGTGACTAAGCTGCTGGAATACGTTGGCATGGATGTGCAGGCCATGACGCTCAATGACTGGCTCGGGGTGTTTTTCGTGCTGGTCGCGGCGCTGGGCATGGTGGCCACCTATGTCATGGTGTTCCGGCCGTCCAACAAGGAAAAGTTCGAGGCCCAGCGCCGCATGGCGCTGGACGACGATGACCCTAAAATTGGGAGATAAATAATGAGTGACAAACACAATGCAGGTGACGTGCCGACTACCGGGCACGTTTGGGACGACGATCTGGGCGACTTTATCAACCAGCCGCCGAAATGGTGGATGCTGGGCCTGACCGTCAGCGCGATCTGGGTGGTGGTGTACTGGCTCTGGTATCCGTCCATTCCGCTCTCCACGACCGGTTCCTTCTTCAAAGGGATTGGTGGCTGGACGGCGATCGCTGAAATGGAAGCCGACAAGAGCGTCGTGGACGAAGTGCGCGGCAAGTATGAAGCCAAGCTGAAGGACATGACGCCGGCAGCCATTCTGGCCGACAGCGAACTGACCGAATATGTCACGCGCTCCGGTAAAGTGCTGTTCGGCGACAACTGCGCCGCGTGCCACGGAACCAATGGGGTGGGGACGCATGACAAGGAAGGGCTGTTCGCGCCGATCCTGAACGACGATGACTGGCTGTATGGCGGCACCATCGACACCATCCACGAAACCATCGTGGGCGGGCGTCAGGGCATGATGCTGGCACACAAGGACATGCTGTCCGAAGCCGAGATCGACACGCTGGCCAATGCCGTTGCGGCAGGCAAGCCGACCTCGACCCCGCTGTTCGCCGAGAAGGGTTGTACCGGCTGCCACGGTGATGACGGCAAGGGCATGCAGGCCATGGGTTCTGCCAACCTGACCGACAGCGTATGGCGTTTCGACAGCTCGATTGAAGGCATCAAGAAGACCATCAAATACGGCGTGAACTCGGGTGATCCGCAAACCCGCGTGGCCGTGATGCCGTCCTTCAAGGCTGCCGGAAAATTGAGCGATGCCCAGATCAAGAAGCTGGCCGTGTATGTGTACAAGTTTGGCGGTGGCCGGGCAGCGAATTGATTCAGTCTGTCTGCGCGCGGCACTATGCCGCGTGCAGTGTCTCTAATTCAGGCGAGGAGAACAAAGATGAACAGTTTGAATAATGATATGGTGCTGTGGGGCGTGATCATCTGCGTCGTGGGTGCGTTCCTGGTAATTGCGTGGCTGCTGTTCATGGCCTTCCGTAACGCAACCAAGGATAAAGACAAGAAATAAGCGGCAAGTATGTTCGAGGGGAGGGGAGCGTTGCTCTCCTCCTTTTCTTTTGTGCATAAAATCACGGAAGAACGCATTACGAGGCGCTAGAATTACAACTTCGGCGGTCGAAGAGTTCAAGCAACGACAGTCAGCGTTCAATTGGGGGAGCAGGATGAATCAGCAAAGCGAAAAAAAAGAGATGGGTGAAGTTACCACCCTCTACCACGAATTCGAAACCTGGACCGTCAATACCGGCGGACAGACGATCCACGCCAAGCGCATGCCCGGGTTTTTCCGTACCTTCAAGGACCGCGCACAGTTGGCGCTGTGGCTGCCTTTCTTTTTTCTGCCCTATCTGCGGTGGAATGACAAGCAGGCAATCCTGTTTGACATCGAACACCGGCAGTTCCATTTTTTTAACCTGACCGTCCTGCCGCAGGACATCTGGATGCTGTCGCTGGTCTTGCTGGTGGCCGCGATGACCCTGTTCGCCGCAACTTCGGTGGCATCGCGCGTCTGGTGCGGCTACTTCTGTTTCCAGACGGCCTGGACCGACTGGTTCACCTGGCTGGAGAACAGGATCGAGGGTAACCCGACCGCCCGCCGCAAACTGGATGAAGCGCCCTGGAGTTTCGACAAACTCAAGAAAAAAGTGTTGAAGCACCTGATCTGGATGCTGATCGCCGTGCTGACCGGCATCAGTTTCTCGATCTGGTTTGTGGATGCGTTCGATTACTGGAACCAGTTGCTGCATTTGCAACTGCCGCTGGTCGGCTGGGTTGTGTTGCTTATGTTCTTCCTGGGCACTTATATCCTGGCCGGATTCATGCGCGAACAGGTCTGTTTCTGGTTGTGTCCCTACGCCCGCATCCAGGGGGTGATGACCGATACGCAAACCATCCTGCCGACCTACGATTACACGCGCGGCGAGCCGCGCGGCAAGATCCGCCGCGGCGGTGAGGTTGTGGCGCCTCAAGGCGATTGCATCGATTGTTTCCAGTGCGTGCAGGTATGCCCGACCGGAGTGGACATTCGTAACGGGCAGCAACTTGGTTGCATCACTTGCGGCTTGTGCATCGATGCCTGCGACGTGGTCATGGACAAGATCGGCAAGCCGCGCGGGTTGATTCGTTACGCTTCGCTGGATGAACTATCGGGCAAGCCCAAAAAAGAGATGTATCAGCATCCGCGCACACTGGTTTATATCGCAATCATCCTGCTGGCCTTGGGCGGCATCGTGTGGGGGCTGACACATATGGGTGCGATGACACTGAAAGTCGTGCATGAGCGGCAACCGCTGTTCGTGCAAATGAGTGACGGCTCGGTGCAGAACAAATACGATTTCAAGGTACTCAACAAGACCGATCATGACCTGCATGTCAAAGTAAGCGCTGAAGGCGGCGTCGCGGGCCAGCTCATCATCGGCGCGGAGAACCAGCCCATCACGCATCACGGCAGGGGCACTTCCTTTACCATTTTCGTCAAGGCACCGGCCAAGAGCATCACCAAGGACGTGGTGCCGATCCAGTTCCGCGTCGAAAGTGCCGAAGATCCCAACGTGTTTGCTGAATACACCAGCAAATTCTACGGTCCCAACCGGTAAGGAATCGGCATGATTTCACAAAATCAGAAAACCGGTCTGCGCAATCCGTGGTTACTTGGATTGCTCGTGCTGATCCTGCTGGTGTTGAGTGTCAACGCGTCATTCATCTGGTTTGCCACGCATCACCAGTCAACCCTGGTCGATCGTGAATACAAAACCAAGGATCGCAAAACCAATACGCAAATGTTGAGTGAGCTGGGGCGGCAACAGGCTCTGGCTTGGCAGACGACCCTCAACAAGCCAAAGGAACTGGTGCAGGGCAAGCCGACCCTGTATCAGATCAGTGTGGCCGACCGGAGCAATCAGCCGGTCAGCGGCGAAATGGAGGTCGAAGCCTACCGGGCATCGGATGCGAATCTGGATTTCGTCACGCCGTTCAAGGAAGTGTCGGCGGGAAACTACCAGGGTTATGTGACGTTTCCGCTCAAGGGTTATTGGGAACTGCACATCCACCTGCAGCGCGGCACGGACGAATTTTCGGTGAATACCGACCGGTTCAAGGTGCTGGAAGCCCAATGATCCGTGGCAGCAATGGCGCATAGCCGCAGTCACGCTTCAGCAGGTTGTTTCCATTGCGGTCTGCCGATTCCGGCGGATACCGACTTTCACCTGACTCTTGACGGTCAGCCGCGCAGTTTCTGCTGTTTCGGCTGCCAGTCCGTCTGTGCGGCAATCTACGAAGCCGGCTTGCAGGGTTATTACCAGCGTACTCCGGAGGGAGTGCTACTGGCACCGCCGCCGGAACCGCCCAAGGATATCGAGATCTACGATTTCGACGAAGTCCAGCAGGAGTTCACCACCTGTTCCGGCGACATACGCGACATCAATCTGCTGGTGGAGGGTATCCATTGTGCGGCCTGTGTCTGGCTGATCGAACGCGGGCTGCAGCGTACCCCCGGCGTTGTGGCGGCCGAAGTCAACCTGTCGGGCAAGCGCCTGCACCTGCGCTGGGATAACCGCAAGAACAAACTGTCTGATCTGATCAAGGCGCTGGCACGCATCGGCTATTCGGCAGTGCCCTATGATCCCGAAAGCGCGGAAGGCGCGATCAAGAAGACCAACCGCGCCCTGCTGTTCCGCCTGTTCTTTGCCGGGTTTGCCGCGATGAACATGATGTGGATCGCCATCGCGCTCTATAGCGGGGCGAACCAGGACGAGTTTCGCGGGTTCTTTCACTGGATCGGCCTGGTGCTGGCGACTCCGACCCTGCTGTATTCGGCGTATCCATTTTTCCGCGGTGCGGCTGGCGGGCTGCGTGCCGGCCACCTCACCATGGATTTGCCGATTGCGCTCGGCTTGAGCGTGACCTACGCCTATTCGCTCTATGTGACGCTGTCCAACAACCAGCAGGGCGAGGTCTATTTTGATACGGTCACCAATCTAACCTTCGTCATCCTGATCGGACGCTATCTCGAAGGGATGTTTCGCCATCAGGCGGTGTCGGCCACCCAGCGCTTGCTGGAATTGCAGCCGCGTGTCGCCCTGGTCGTGCGCGATGGGGTCGAACAGTTGACGCCAATCCGCGGCGTGAAGCCTGGCGACCAGGTGCTGGTCAAGCCGGGGCATACAGTGCCGGTTGACGGCGTGGTGCTGGAAGGGCGCAGCGCGGTGGACGAGTCCATGTTGAGCGGAGAGTCAGCGCCGGTTGGCAAAGAGACGGGGTCTGCCGTGTCGGCTGGGACCGTCAATACCACGGGTGCGCTGCTGGTCGAGGTGCGGGCGCAATTGCAGGAGACGACCCTGTCGAAGATCATCCGGCTGGTCGAGGAGGCGCAGTCCTCCAAAGCGCCGATCCAGCGCCTGGCCGATACCATCGTGCCGTGGTTCGTGCTGGTCACGCTGTTGTGCGCCAGCGCCACCTTCATTTTCTGGAATCAGCAGGATTTCGAGATCGCCCTGCTGGCGGCAACCTCGGTGCTGATCATCACCTGCCCCTGTGCCCTGGGCATGGCGACTCCGATGTCGATTGCAGTCGCCTCCGGCCTCGGGGCCAGGCACGGCATCCTGGTCAAGAACGGTCTGGTGCTGGAGACGTTGTCCAAGGTGACGCACTTCGTGTTCGACAAGACCGGCACGCTGACCGAAGGCAAGTTGGGCGTGGCCGGGATGCACTGTGCGGCGCAGGCTGACCCGGCAGAAGTGCTGCGCGTGGCCGCGGCAGCGGAGCGTTTCAGCGAGCATGGCGTGGCGCGCGCCATCGTTGGGTATGCCGAGGCGCAACAGCAGGCATTCCGCGCGCTGCGGGTGGATAATTTCGAGGCGACGGCCGGGCTGGGCGTCGCCGCCAGCGTGTCCGGGCAGGCGGTGCGTCTGGGCAGCGCGGAGTGGTTGCGCCAGGGCGGGATCGTTCTGGATCAGGGGTTGCAGCAGCAAGCCGGGCAGTGGGAGGCGCAGGGGATCAGTTGCGTGTATGTCGCCCGGGACGCAAAACATGTCGCGGTCATCGGCATCTCCGACTGCCTGCGTGCGGATGCGCAGCCACTGGTGGACGCCCTGCGCGCGGCCGGCATCGGCATGACCCTGCTCAGCGGCGACCGCCGTCCGGTGGCGGAAGCCATTGGCAGGCAGTTGGGCGGGATGGAGGTGATCGCGGAAGTGATGCCGCAGGACAAGGACAGCGTCATCCAGCAACTGCAGCGGCAGGGCAAAGTGGTCGCGATGGTGGGGGACGGTGTGAACGACGCGCCGGCGCTGATTCGTGCCGATGTCGGTATCGCCCTCGGTTCCGGCACGGATGTGTCGGTGGAAAGCGCGGATATCGTGCTGATGCACAACGAATTGCTGAAAGTGCTGCAGGCGACCCGACTTTCGCGGCGGACGCTGCGCACCATCAAACAGAATATCGGCCTTTCCTTCGTGTATAACCTTATCATGGTACCGCTGGCGATGATGGCCAGAGTGAGCCCGCTGGTGGCGGCGATCACCATGCCGATCAGCTCGTTGATCGTGATCGGCAACGCGGCGCGGATCCGCACCTTATTCAACAAGTGAGAAAAACATGGAAGTAATCTACAGTCTGATTCCCGGCATGATGTTTTTCGGCATCCTGTTCGTGATCGTCCTGATCATCGCGGTCAAGAAGGGGCAGTACGAAGACATGGAAGGCGGCGGCCAGCGCATCCTGATGGATGACGATGACGAGATGATGCCGCATCCGGCGAAAAAACCGGAGGCGGGCGAAAAGACTACCGAGTAACGATTTCGCCGTTTGCCAGCAACGGCTTGACCAGCTTGTCAAACTCGGTCGGTGGAACGTATTGTAGCAACGGTTTTTCTGACGCGCTCAACGTGATGTCCAGTCCGTTCTGCGGGTAGAGCCAGTGCATGGCGCCGCTTTTGTTTTCCCGGATGATCTGGTTCGGCTTGCCGAAGCGCTTGAGGAATAGCGCCTCATCAACCTGCACGCCCGGCAGGTAGGTCAGGCTGCTGATCGGGGTGGCCATGACCTGTGCCACATCGTCCGCCGTCAGGGTGATCTTCTTGCCGCTGCCCGTCCCCGCAATGCGCAGTCCGCGCTCGTACATTCTGCGAATATCCTCTGCCGCAATGTCCACCGTCACCACCACGCGCGAACGCAGCCCGGCGAGGTTGACCTGTTCGAAGAAGACTTCCGCCGTCAATTCTCCCGCCGGCGATTTGAACAGGCTCGGAACCGCCTGTTCCTTGAAGCGCTGTTCCGCTTCGGCCGGCGTCGAAACCCCCAGGGTCAGGCCGAAGACGTTGACCGAATCGGCGCTCGGATGTTCGATATGCCAGGGAAGATCGGTCTTGTCCGGGCGGTCGCCGGGGATGAGAAAAGCGCCCAGCAGAAGGGTGACGGAGATGAGGCCGACGCCCCAATAGATTTTGCTTTCAGTGGTCATCTTGGTTATACGGTGGTTTGTGGGGGAAGCGGTGCGCCTTTGGGCATTTTGCTGTGGCGCGCCTGATACATCGAGTCGTTGCCCAGCACGATCAGGATCAGCAAGGACACCATGAACGGCAGCAGCCCGACCCCGCCCAGCAGGGCAAGGGTGGCGATTTTCGACCAGCCCATCATCTTGGACAGCATGAGTCCGCCGCCGATTACGATACAGGTGATGACCAGCAGCCACATGAAGTGCTGGTTGCGTTTGTCGGCGACGACCCAGTGCGCCTTGACGAACGCGATTTCGTTGCCGGCGGCGATCTTTCTCGCCTTGATGGCGATATAGCCGGTGATGGCGAATGACAGGATCGGCACGATCAGCACCATCAGCGGGAAGGTGCTGAAAACCCCGAAAGTCGAGGCGAACACCAGGATGTGGTTGAACACCAGATTGATCAGGAAAATTTCATGCGGCCACTTGGCGCGCGTGATCTCGTCCGGGGTGGCGTTATAGGATCGTGTCATGGGGGTGTGACTCCGGGTGATTGGCGAAACGCGGGGCGCAGGATACCGATTCTGCGGCGGGAAGGGAATGGGTCAGGTCTTCCCCATCATTTCGCGCAAACGCGGCAAGGCGAGAATTTCGATGGAGCGCGCCTTGACGCGAATCAGACCGTCATCCTGAAAACGCGAGAAGGCGCGGCTGACCGTTTCCAGCTTCAGGCCGAGATAACTGCCGATGTCCAAGCGCGACATGCGCAGGGTGAGTTGCGTGGAGGACATGCCGTGGGCCGCATTGCGCTGGGACAGATTGAGGAGAAACGCGGCCAGGCGCTCTTCGGCGCGCATCGATCCCAACAACAGCATGATGCCCTGGTCGCGCACGATCTCGCGGCTCATGATTTTGTGCAGATGGCGCTGCAGGCTGGGGATCTCGCGGCCGAGTTCCTCCAGCTTGGAAAAAGGCAGCTCGCAGACTTCGCCGGTTTCCATCGCGACCGCCTCGCAGGTATGGATATCGGTACTGATCGCCTCCAGGCCAATGATTTCGCCCGGCATGACGAATCCGGTCACTTGTTCGCGCCCGTCTTCGTGCAGAATTCGGGTCTTGAAGGAACCGCTGCGGATCGCATACAGTGACTTGAAAGAGTCGCCGCTGCGATACAGATAGTCGCCGGAGGCGTAGTTGCGTTTGCGATGGCTCAGCAACTCCAGCCGGTGCATTTCAGCGTCCGACAGATCCACCGGCAGGCAAAGTTCGCGCAGATTACAACTGGAGCACGCCACCCTGAAGAGGGAGGCGGCTGGCGCAGCGGTCGTGATATCGTTCAAGGCCATATGGGTTCTGGGGTTGATTGGAATCATTTTGACATAAATCAAGCTGGTCCGGCAGTGCAATGGCATAGTGCGCGGGTATTCAAGGAGAGCAGGATGAACGAAACGAGCAAACATATCGAAGTCGATCTGGAGTTGATCCGCAGACTGGACAAGAACGGGCCGCGTTACACCTCGTATCCGACCGCAGATCGTTTCGTCGAAGCCTTCAATGCGGAAAGCTATGCGAACTGGGTGGCCAAGCGCGAGATTGGCGGGGTCAGCCGCCCGTTGTCGCTGTATATCCATATCCCTTTTTGCAATACCCTGTGCTTTTACTGTGCCTGCAACAAGGTCATCACCAAAGACCGCAGCAAATCGGCGGAATATGTGCGCTATCTGCTCAAGGAAATGGCCATGCAGGCCGCGTTGCTGGGGCCGCAGCAGGTCGTGGAGCAGTTGCACTTCGGTGGCGGCACCCCGACTTTTTTGAGCGACGACGAGCTGCGCCAGGTGATGGCGGCCATTCACAGCCATTTCAAACTCATCGACGACGGCGAGTATTCCATCGAGATCGATCCGCGCAAGGTGACCGACGACACCATTGCCCTGCTCGGGCAGCTCGGTTTCAATCGTATCAGTCTCGGGGTGCAGGACTTTGACGACACCGTGCAGCGGGCGGTGAACCGCATCCAGAGCGAAGAGGAGACGGTGCGCGTCATGCGCGCCGCGCGCGTCAACGGCTTCAAATCGATCAGCATCGACCTGATCTACGGGCTGCCGAAACAGACGCTGGAGGGGTTCGGCACCACGCTCGACCGCGTGATCGCTGCCGATCCGGATCGGCTGTCGATTTACAACTATGCGCACATGCCGACCGTATTCAAGCCGCAACGGCGGATCCACGAGGAGGACTTGCCCGCGCCGCAGGTCAAGCTGGACATCCTCAACATGGCGGTGAACAAACTGACGGGCGCCGGTTATGTTTATATCGGCATGGACCACTTTGCCAAGCCGGAAGACGAACTGGCGGTGGCGCAGCGGCAGGGTCGGCTGCACCGCAATTTCCAGGGGTATTCGACGCACTCGGATTGCGATCTGGTCGCGCTCGGCGTCAGTGCCATCGGCAAGATCGGGCCGACCTATAGCCAGAATTATCGCGACCTGGAAAACTACTATGACGCGCTGGAACGGAACGAACTGCCTATCATGCGCGGGTTGGAGCTGAATGCGGACGACCTGGTGCGGCGCGCGATCATCCAGGCCCTGATGTGTCACTTCGAGCTGTCCAAACAATCGTTCAACATTGCCTATCTGATCGATTTCGACCAGTACTTCGCCGCTGAAATGCCGGAACTGGAAGATTACGCGCGGGAAGGACTGCTTGAACTGTCGCCGCAGTGGATCACGGTGACCCCGAAGGGACGCATGCTAATCCGCAATATATGCATGGTCTTCGACAAGTATCTGCGCACAAAGCAGGAGCATGCGCGCTACTCTAAGGTAATATAGAAGCTCGATATTGCCGAATTCGCCTACCGGGCGGTGGTGCGTGCATTCAGGAGGAGACCCCGCATGCAGGGGCGCAGATGACAAAAAAAGTTGACGATTTTCGCCTGAAACTGGGCAAGCAGGAACTGGTTCCGATCATGATCGGCGGCATGGGCGTGGATATTTCCACCGCCGAGCTGGCGCTGGAGGCGGCGCGTCTGGGGGGGGTCGGCCACGTTTCCGATGCGATGTTGCCCACCGTGTCCGATCGCCGCTATGACACCGACTTCGTCAAAGACAAGCTGTTGCAGTACAAGGCCAATATCGACAATTCCGACAAGTCGAGCGTCAAGTTCGACCTCGACCAGATTGCCGAGTCCACCCGTCTGCACGTCAGCCGGACCATGGAGCGCAAGCAGGGCGCCGGCATGATTTTCATCAACATCATGGAAAAGCTCACCATGAATTCGCCGCGCGATACCTTGCGCGTGCGCATGCATGCGGCGCTCAGCGCCGGCATCGACGGCATTACGCTGGCGGCCGGCTTGCATCTGGGTTCGTTTGCCTTGATGGAAGACCATCCGCGTTTCCGCGATGCCAAGCTGGGCATCATTGTGTCTTCCCTGCGCGCGTTGCAATTGTTCCTGCGCAAGAACCTGAAAACCGGCCGTTTGCCGGATTACGTGGTGGTGGAAGGGCCGTTGGCGGGCGGGCATCTGGGTTTTGGCATGGACTGGGCGCAGTACGACTTGCGCACCATCGTCAACGAGGTCCATGCTTTTCTGCGCGCAGAAAAACTCGACATTCCGGTGATTCCCGCCGGCGGCATCTTTACCGGCAGCGATGCGGTTTCGTTTTTGCAGGAGGGCGCGGCTGCGGTGCAGGTGGCGACGCGTTTCACCGTGAGCAAGGAATGCGGCCTGCCACCCGAGGTGCAGCAGGAATATTTCAAGGCCGGCGAGAGCGACATTGAGGTGAACGGCACCTCGCCCACGGGTTACCCGATGCGCATGCTGAAGAACAGCCCTTCCATCGGCTCCGGCATCCGTCCGGGTTGCGAATCGTATGGGTACCTGCTGGATGCGAGCGGTCGCTGCGACTACATCGACGCCTACAACCGCGAAGTGGCGGCGCATCCCGGCGAAAAGAAAATTGCGGTGTACGACAAAACCTGTCTGTGTACCCACATGCGCAACTTCAAATGCTGGACCTGCGGCCAGTACACTTACCGCCTGAAAGACACCTCGCGCAAACTGCCAGACGGCAGCTACCAGCTGTTGAGTGCGGAACACATCTTCCGCGATTACCAATTCAGCACCGACAACCGGATCGCCCTGCCCGACTGAAACCAACTACGGTTTGACTTCCCCGTTCAGCGCAGCGGCATCGACTTGGTCGCCATGTTGTTGTTGGCCGTAAGCCTTGATGAACACTTCCTGTGAATTGTTCTTGGTGCGCGGCTCCGGCGTTTTCAGGTTGTGATATTGCACATCCTCGCAGTAGTGGTAAAGCGCATGTTTCATCCGGTCGAACGGGCTGGTTTCAAGGGTGAAACCTTCCCGCGTCAGCGCCTTTTGCAATCCCTCCAGAGAATACTGTTCGACGCTGTAGCGGATGCGCAGGCAATGGGCCTCGGGGCCCGACTCGACGGTGAAATCGTTTAGTCCGACCAGAAGTTGGCGGGCCTGCTCGGCCTGCTCCGGCGAGATGAACTTCAGAATGCGCGTTTTGTGCAGTTCAAATGGATTCATCGCTCAATTCCCCCGCAAGATACTCATTCCCTTCAACAGATTCAAAGCCTGGTTCAGTTGGTAATCGTTTTTGGCGCCGAATTCGGCCAGTTCAGGCTTGTCTTCATTGCCATTCTTTTCTTGCGGCGGCGTTTTGCGCAACGGTTTTCTGCTTTGGTCGTCCGCCGTATCGGTTTGTCCGTTGGTCAGGTGTTTGGCCAGATCGGCTTCGCGCAAACGCAGCGAACTGTCGATGGCAGCCGTCGCCGGATCTTCCACCACGATGTCGGGCACGATGCCCTTGGCCTGGATGGAGCGTCCGCTTGGCGTGTAATAGCGGGCGGTGGTGAGCTTGATCGCCGTGTTGTTGCCGAGCGGCAGAATGGTCTGCACCGAACCCTTGCCGAACGTCTGGGTGCCGAGGATGACTGCCCGCTTGTGGTCCTGCAACGCGCCGGCCACGATCTCGGAGGCGGAGGCGGAACCGCCGTTCACCAGCACCACCATCGGCACGCGGGTGAATTCATCGGAAAGGCCGTGCAGATAGTCGTCCTTGCTGCCGCGCAGATAATATTCGGGGCTGGCCAACAGGCGCATCTTCGCATCTTCGGTGCGCCCTTCGGTATAGACCACCAGCGCATCCCTGGGCAGGAAGGCCGCCGCAACGCCGACGGCGCCGGTGAGCAGACCGCCCGGATCGTTGCGCAGATCCAGCACCAGGCCTTGCAGCGGTTCCTTGTTTTGCTTGCGCAGGTTGGCCAGTGCGGTGGCCAGATTTTCGCCCGTGTGTTCCTGGAATTGCGTGATGCGCACGAAGCCGTAACCCGGTTCGGCCAGTTTCGACTTGACGCTTTGCACCTTGATGACGGCGCGCACGATGCGGATTTGCAGGGGTTGCGGCGCATTCTTGCGGATCACGGTGAGCAGAATGCTGCTGCCCGGTTTGCCGCGCATCTGTTTCACCGCATCATTCAGGCTGAGCCCCTTCACCAGCGTGTCGTCCAGTTTGATGATGAGATCGCCGCTCTGGATGCCGGCCTTGAATGCGGGGGTGTCCTCGATCGGCGAAATGACCTTGACCAAGCCGTCTTCCATGCCGACCTCGATTCCGAGGCCGCCAAACTCCCCCTGTGTGCCAACCTGGAGTTCCTTGAACCCTTCGGCATCGAGATAGGCGGAATGCGGATCAAGCCCGCTCAGCATGCCGTTGATCGCTTCCGTGATGAGTTTCTTGTCGCTCACCGGCTCCACGTAGTCGCTCTTGATGCGCCCGAACACATCGGCAAATGCGCGCAATTCCTCGACCGGCAGGGGCAGGGCAACTTCCTTTTCCGCGACCGCGGAAAAGTTCAGGCTGAGCATGACCCCGGCAGCCAGGCCGATGGCGATCAGGCTAAATTCTTTGATACGACGATTCATCTCGATTTTCCTCAAGGGTGTTTGATCCAGCTAGTCGGGTTGAGCGGCTGACCCTTGTAGCGCAGTTCAAAGTATAAACCCGAATCCTCATTGCCGCCGCTGTTGCCGACGGCGGCAATCAGTTCGCCGGTGCGCAGGGTGTCGCCCACTTGTTTGTACAGGGTCTGGTTGTTGCCATACAGGCTCATGTAACCCTGGCCGTGATCGACGATGAGCAGATTGCCAAAGCCGCGCAGCCAGTCGGCATAGACCACCCGGCCCGCCGCAATCGTTTGCACCGGTTGCCGGTCGCGGGCGCGGATGAACCAGCCGGTCCAGGAGAGGGTGCTGTCGGGGCGCCGGCTGCCGAACTGGTTCGATACCTTGCCATCGACCGGCAGCGGCAGGTGTCCCTTGTCCCGGCGAAAAGCATCCCCGCCCGTCTCGGGCAGGGCGCCGGACAACTCCTGCAACAGGCGCGACAGGCGTGCCTCGTTGCGTTGCAGGCGTCCGATCTCGCGCCGCTGCTGTTTGAGCTGAAGCGAAATCCTGCGCAGGGTTTGCTGGTGATTGGCCTGCTCGCGTTTCAGCTGCGTCAATTCGGCGCGTTCTGCCGTGCGTAGTTCGTCCAGTTCGGCCTGCTGTGCCTCGGTTTCGCGGGTCGCCTGTTTCAACGCGCTCAAGGCATCCTGCTGCGCGCGCAGGGCATGGCCGCGTTCGCGCGCGATGTAGCCGAGATAGTGCAGATTGCGCGCAAGCCGGTTCGGGTCGTCGTCGCCGAGCAGCAGCTTGAGGTAGTCCTCTTCGGTGCGGCTGAGGTATTGCCGGTAGAGCAGCTTGCCCAGGCGGGATTGTTGCAGCCGGACGTTTTCCCGGGCCTGGTCGCCTTTGCGTTGCAAACGTTGCAAGACCTGCCGGCCGGCCTGCTGCTGCTGTTCCAGACGGGCCAGGGCGCGATTGCGGTCGCTGATCGCGCGCTCGGAATCGCGCAGGGCGTCGGCCGCATCGGATTTTGATTCCGCTGATTTGTCGAAGTCGTGCTGCAGTGCGAGGATGCGTTGGCGCAGTTTTTCCAGATCGGTCTGATCGGCAGCGAACGCATTGCAGGCCAAACAGCACAGCGCCAGCAACAGCGTCCGCATCATTCCCGTCACTCGAAGCGAACCAGCGGTTTACCGGTCATTTCCGCGGGTTGCGGCAGTCCCATCATCGCCAGCAGGGTCGGCGCGACGTCCTGCAGCGCGCCCGTGCCCGGCGCGGCGATGGTGGCCTTGCGCCCCACATACAGGAACGGCACGAGGTTCAGGGTGTGCGCGGTGTGCGCCTGCTGCGTGGTGCGGTCCAGCATCTGCTCCGCGTTGCCGTGATCGGCGGTGATCAGGACTTCGCCGCCGCACGCCAGCATCGTACTTACCACGCGGCCGATGCAGGTGTCGAGCGCTTCGACCGCTTTGACCGCCGCTGCCATGATGCCGCTGTGTCCCACCATGTCGCCGTTGGCGTAATTGCACAGGATCGCCGCGTACTGGCCGCTGCGAATCGCAGCCTCAAGCTTGTCGGTCACCTCGAACGCGCTCATTTCCGGTTTCAGGTCATAGGTGGCCACCTTGGGCGAAGGGACGAGCGTGCGGTCTTCGCCGGGATAGGGCAGTTCCCGGCCGCCGTTCATGAAGTAGGTGACATGCGCGTATTTCTCCGTCTCGGCGATGCGCAACTGCTTCAAGCCCAGATTGGAAAGATATTCGCCAAAGCCGTTGTGGATGGCGTCGGCGGTGTAGGCGCAGGGCAGATGGAAATCGTCGCCATAGCTGCTCAGGGTCGTGTAGTTTGCCAATTTAGGGAAGCGGGTGCGGGTGAAACCGGCGAAATTCTCGTCGGTCAGGGCGCGGGTGATTTCGCGCGCGCGGTCAGCACGGAAGTTCATGAATACCACGACATCGCCATCGCGCATCGGGGCGGGATCGCCGATCACCGTCGCCTGCACGAACTCGTCGTTCTCGCCGCGTGCATAAGCCGCCTCCAGTCCTTGCAGTGCATCGGCCGCGGCAAAGGGTGCCGCGCCCTGGGTCAGCAGGTCATATGCAACCTGCACCCGTCCCCAGCGGTTGTCGCGGTCCATCACATAAAAACGTCCGACCAGCGTGGCGATGCGCCCCGTGCCGAGTTGTGCGCATTTGTCCTGCAAGGCCTGCAGCGATTGGGCGGCACTGCGCGGCGGTGTGTCGCGCCCGTCGAGGAAGGCGTGCAGAAAGACTTTTTTCAGACCGACACCGGCGGCCAGTTCCAGCATCGCCTGAATATGCGCCTCGTGGCTGTGCACGCCGCCGGGCGAGAGCAGGCCCATGATGTGCAGCGCCGAGCCTTGTGCCAGCGCGGTTTGTGCGGCAGCCAACAAGGTGGGATTCTTGAAGAAACTGCCGTTCTCGATGGCCAGGTCAATCTTGGTCAGATCCTGGTACACCACGCGTCCTGCGCCGATGTTGAGGTGGCCCACCTCGGAATTGCCCATTTGCCCGTGCGGCAGGCCGACATCCAGTGCGGAGGTCTTGATCAGCGTGTGCGGGTATTCGCGCCACAGCCGGTCCCAATTGGGTTTGCGGGCTTGGGCGACGGCGTTGAAGTCGGGGTCTTCGCGATAGCCGAAGCCGTCGAGGATGAGCAATAGAACGGGGTGGGTCGGGTGTGGGGCAGTTTGGGTCATACCGGGTTTCTCGATAAGCTGTCAGAATATCAGCCGTTGCTGATTCAGCGGGTGCGTGATTTTAGCCGATTTTGCGCGACAGGGATGCGCCTTGCCTGTGCGCCGGGAGTCAATAGATGTCCAGACAGCCAATTGAAAGAGCAGAAGATATTGTCATTGCCGCCGCCTCGATGAAGGCCATCGCCCATCCGTTGCGCCTGAAGATCCTGTGCGTGTTGTCTGCCGGGGCATTGAGCGTGCAGGATATCGTCGAGCAAGTCGGCACGACGCAGAGCAATATTTCGCAGCACCTGGGTATTTTGCGCGCAAAGGGAATCCTGATTGCGCAAAAGGAAGCCAACCACGTTTATTACCGTATTGGCGACGCCAGAATCTTGAAAATGGTGGGGTTGATGCGGGATGTGTTCTGTTCGGCGTAGCGGCTTGCCATGGTCAAGTCCAAAATTTGCTGTAAATTCGATTCAGTAAATCCGCTTCCTCTCACCCGTTGATCGCAATTACCTTGCTATCTTCGGGCGGGTTTTTTCTGGCTGCTGCCCATTCGTTGAATTCATCCATATCCAGGTATTTCCGCTCCTGCCAGACCTCGTTCTGTTCTGCCAG
>NZ_BAAFRY010000008.1:0-92371 GCF_045866295.1 Ferrigenium sp. UT5 | reverse complement strand
CCCGCTTCGAAGGTCAGCATGTCCAGCACATTGACCTCGTGCATCTTGCCGTCCGAGATGTGAATGAAGGCGGGGATGTTGCCGCGCAGATCCAGCAAGGTGTGCAGCCTTACCGCCGCTTTGGTCGTCCGAAACGGCGCCCATGGAAACAGCGACAGGCACAAGTCGATGGTCGTGGCATCCAGCGCGTACACCGTGTTGGAGAGCTCGATACCAAAGCTGTCGTTGCAGTACAGCTTGCGCGCCCGCTTGATCAGCAGCGCGGCCAAATCGGCCCAGATGTGCCAGTCGCGCCCTTCGTTGGCATCGGCCAGCGTCGAGCGTTTGACCGGTGCGCGAAAACCCATGCTGTAAAGCTTCGTCTGGTTGGCCAGCAGGCAGGTTTCGATATCGCGCAGACTCTCGCGGTAGGTCAGTTGCGCAAAGGCCATGGCACGGAATTGTTCGGTACAGGCCAGGCTGCGAACCCCGGAATCTCCACCGTAGCGCGCCACGATGCGCGCAAAACTGGTCCACGGTACGAACTCCATGATCTGCGCGAACAGCGTCTTGCCCATGTTCATAGCTCACCTCCAGCGGAATCGACCACTGGACGTTACTTGAACCGGAATATGGGTAAACTGATTTCAAATCGGCACCAAAATATTTGCGCCACAAACCCACCCGTTATTGAGCTTCGTGGCGAGAATGACTAATTTAACCGGACACTACTGTATCCATTTCATCGTTTATAAAAATTGGGCGCGCATCTTACAACAAGGCCGCTTTCAGCAAAAACGAATGTTTCACGTGAAACGTTCGCTTAATACTCACTTCCCAATACAAAACTTTCCAAATATTTCACCCAGCAGGTCGTCCGCTACAAACTCACCTGTGATCTGATTCAAGGCGCGTTGGGCTTGACGCAACGATTCGGCCTGCAATTCCAACAGTTTGCTGTGCATCGCCTCTCTCACGTTTTCCAGCGCCTCGCCAATTGCCTTCAAATGCCGGGCGCGCGCCATAAAAACACCGTCTTCCTGATGCCAGCCGACATGACTGAGCATGATTTCCTTCAATTCATCCACACCCTGCCCAGTTTTGGCGGAAAGATAGATGTGCACCCCCGCCTCTCGCTCTTCGACCCAACATTTTTCGCCAGTCAAATCGATCTTGTTGTGCACAAAGATTACAGGTCTGCCCATCATTAGATTCTCGGCAATAAAAGAAGCTTCAAGATGGACAGGGTTTGATTCATCAATCAACACCAGAACCAAGTCAGCCTTTGCCATGTTTTGCCGCGTCCTGGTGATGCCCATCAGTTCGATGCTGTCGTCAGTTTGGCGTATGCCCGCAGTATCAATCACGTGTAGCGGCACTCCGTTGATCTGCAAAACCTCGCGTATCGCATCGCGCGTTGTCCCGGGAATATCGCTGACGAGCGCCACCTCTTCTCCGGCCAGACAGTTAAGCAAGCTGGATTTGCCTGCATTGGGTGGGCCGACAAGGACAATATGCGCGCCTTCACGCAGAATACTGCCTTGTCTGGCCAGTGTTTGGATATGGGTGAGTTGCGACTGAACAGCTTCGAGTTTTTCCCTGATGAAATGCTGCCCTGATAACGGCACATCCCCTTCTTCCGGAAAATCAATCATTGCTTCAATGTAGGCACGAAGTTCAATCAGCATTGAAACAACCGCATGGATCGCCGCCGAAAAATCACCCTCCAGAGAACGGACAGCACTTCGCGCCGCCTGCTCGGTGGTTGCCGCAATCAGGTCCGCGACACTTTCAGCTTGGGCAAGGTCCAGCTTGCCGTTCAAGAAAGCACGCTGGGTAAACTCTCCAGGTTGTGCGAGTCGCGCCCCGAGCTCGATACAGCGATTCAAAAGGATGCGTGTAACAGCGATGCCGCCATGTCCTTGCAATTCAAGAACATCTTCGCCGGTATAGGAATTTGGGGCAGGAAAGTAAAGCGCGATGCCATGATCGATAATGGCTCCCTTTGAATCCAAAAAGGGAGTGTAGCGGGCATATCTGGCTGGGGGCATGAAGCCAAGCAGCGCTTGGCCAAATTTGGCCAGGTCGCGCCCCGACAGACGCACCACCCCAATTCCACCCTGGCCGGGTGCGGTGGCAATGGCGGCTATGGTTTCAGGATTTTGCAACACCCTTTTGTGCCATTTCAGCCCCATGCGTTATATACCACTGCTGGGCGATGGAAAGGATGTTGTTCACGATGGAATACAACACCAGTCCGGCTGGGAAGAAGAAAAAGATCACACTGAAAGCGATCGGCATGATCTGCATGATCTTTGCTTGCAGAGGATCTGCTGGTACCGGGTTGAGCCGGCTTTGCAGCAACATGCTGAGGCCCATGATGACAGGTAATACGTAATAAGGGTCGGACACCGACAAGTCCACGATCCAGCCTATGAATGGCGCATGGCGCAGTTCAACGCTCTCCAGAATCGCCCAATACAACCCAATGAATACCGGAATCTGAATGAGAACCGGCAAACATCCCCCCAAAGGATTGATTTTTTCGGTTTTGTACAGCTCCATCATCTCTTTGTTGAGCCGCTCGCGATCCTCACCGTACTGCTTCTTGATCCTTTCGAGCTTGGGAGCCAACACCCGCATTTTCGCCATGGAGCGATAGCTGGTCGCTGACAGCGGGAAAAAGGCGAGTTTGATTAACACCGTCAACAAAATGATGGCCAAACCCCAGTTGCCTACCCATTCATACAGGAAAGACATCAACCAAAACAGGGGGGCGGCAAAAATGGTAAAAATCCCGTAATCAACAGTCAACCCGAGGCCCGGAGCGATTTCATCAAGCTTGGATTGGGCGGGCCCTGCGTAGAACCGGGCGGAAATTTGGGTGTGCTCGCCTGGTTTGATCTCCGGCACGGGCATCACCAACCCTGCAGAGAATAGCCCACCATTCAGTTTTCTGGCGTAAAACTCTCGTTGTGCGCCTTGTTGAGGTATCCATGCCGATACAAAATAATGTTGCAGCATGCCTACCCACCCGTTGTCAGAAGCAGCAGGCAAGGCTGGCTTGTTTTTCTCAATACTGGAAAACTCTACTTTTTTGAACTTTTCGGCATCCGTATAAAAAGCCGGTCCGGTATAAGTTGGAATAAATGCCGAGGCCCCTTCCGGAGTGCCAGAATCCCGCACAATCTGGAAATAAGCCGATGGAGTTAATGCCGTATTCCCTGTGTTTTCAATTTTATAAGAGACATCAATTAGATAGCTGCCACGATGGAAAGTGTATATCTTGCTGACCCGCACATTTTTTTCGATGGTTGGCGTGAGCACAACCGCAATCTGTTCGGCACCCTCTTCCAGTTTGTATTCTTTTTGGTTTACACGAAAGCTTGCTAAATGGGCAGGAAGACCTTCCCCCAGCAAACCTGATTGGGCAAGATACGTTCTGTTGTCCTGTTGCTGCAAGAGGACGATCGGTTTGCTTGTATCTTTCGCTTCATGGTGTTTGAGCAGGGCGACCTGTTGCAAATTGCCGCCCGCAGTATTGATTTCCACGTCCAGCAGATCCGTGACAACCTTGATTTTTTCTCCCGCCACAATGGAATCAGCATTGACCGGAGCAGAAGTAGCGATTGCTGGCCGACTGATGGGTTGCGGTACGGGTGAAGTCGGAACTTCAGCACTCGATTTGGCTTCCGGTTGGTTCCGGTTATTCCATTCTCCCCACAATACAATCAGTGAGAATGAAAAAACAATAAACAACAAAAGACGCCGGGTTTCCATTTGAATATCACCTGATTTTAGCTAGGGAACCGGGTCGTGACCGCCCGCGCTCCAAGGGTTGCATCTTGCCACGCGCCAGACTGCCAGCCATAGCCCTTTTATCGGGCCATGTTTGACAATTGCTTCTTCTGCATACTCTGAGCAGCTAGGATGAAATCTGCATGCCGGGGGCAATATCGGACTTATCAAAAACTTGTAGCCACGCAGCAAAGCAAGAAGGAATTTCTTCATTTTTTTTGAAGAAGCCCGTATATCAAATTGGATAGGGCGGTACGCGCATTACGATAATCCGACATATTGATGTGAGATCGCAATCGGACCAAAATATCCCGCTCTACCCCCTCGCGGTCTAGTGTGCGAAAACACTCCCGGATCATTCTCTTGATCCTGTTTCGTTGCACAGCTTTGCGCACAAAGCGCTTCCCCACTGTCAAACCAAGGCGGGAACGACCAATTTGGTTGGGTAACGAATAGACGGCGAACCACTGATTGGATTGCGCCTTTTGTTGCAAGATAGAGGCAAAACCATCCCTGCGTGTCAATTTGCTCCGCTTGGGGAAATTAAATCGCCCGCGCGTATTAGACTCCCAAGCGAACACGGCCCTTTGCGCGTCTGGCTGCAATCACGGCACGACCACCCTTGGTTTTCATGCGAACCAAAAAACCATGCGTACGTTTGCGTTTGGTGACAGAAGGCTGAAATGTGCGTTTCATTGTTTAATCCTTTGTTCAATTTGTAAAAAGCGCGCAATTACAATGGCAAGGACGCATTCTGTCAAGCTTAATTTATATTGTGGATAACTTTTTAGAGAGCTTGTAGAATGCATCGACCTTAAGCTTCTTAAAAATTCAAGCATGTCTGCTCCTGCTGTTTCCACCAACTGCCAGCGCTACTTCAAAGAACTGCTTCCCGCGCAGCAATACAATTCTTGGATCAAACCCCTGCGTTTTGAAGTTGTTGGCAATCGTCTGGTATTGACTGCGCCAAATAGTTTTACGATGCGGGTCATCCAAGAAAGATTTCTTGCGGACATCTCTCAACAGGCCGCTCCCTTCTTTGATTCCATCCCTGAAATAGAGCTGCGCCTGGAAAAAGTCAGGCGCGAACCTTTGTTGGAACAGAAGGTTTCACCCTCAAAGCACAATGAAATAGTGACCCCTGTTAAATTGACTAAAACAGGCAATAAACTCAACCCTCAACTCACTTTTGAATCCTATGTAACCGGAAAAGCTAATCAGCTGGCACATGCGGCTGCGTTGCAAGTCGCTGAAAAACCAGGTAAATCATATAATCCATTGTTTGTTTATGGTGGGGTGGGTTTGGGGAAAACTCACTTGCTGCAGTCAATAGGGAACCTGGTAGCAAAAGAAAATCCGCAAGCAAAAATTTGTTATATCCACGCCACGAACTATGTATCCGGTGTTGTAAAAGCTTTTCAAACCAAAAGTTTTGATGAATTCAAGCAGTACTACAACGCCCTGGATTTGCTTTTGATTGACGACATTCAATTCATAGCGGACAAACCCGGTACGCAACAAGAGTTTTTTTACACGCTGAACTCATTGATCGACGCAAACAAACAGGTTGTAATCTCCTGTGATACTTTCCCAAAAGAGATTACAGGGATAGAGCCAAGACTGACTTCTCGTTTTACCTGCGGTTTAACGGTTGCAATCGAGCCGCCAGGACTTGAAATGCGGGTGGCAATACTGTTACAGAAAACTGCCCACAGCGAAAAACCGATTGGTGAGGATGTCGCATTTTTTATTGCGAAGCATGTGCGATCAAATATTCGTGAACTGGAAGGCGCGCTTAACCGGATTGAGGCTTATGCTCGATTTCATAAGAGCGAAATTTCAATCGAACTAGCCAAAGAAGCCCTCAAGGACTTGCTTGCAGCACAAAATAAGCAAGTTTCGATAGAAAATATTCAAAAGACGGTTGCTGATTTTTACAGATTAAAAATCATAGACTTGATATCAAAAAAGAGAACTAGAATAATCGCACGTCCCCGCCAGATCGCCATGTCACTGGCAAGAGAATTGACTCAATTTAGTTTGCCTGAAATTGGAAATGCTTTTGGGGGACGCGATCACACAACTGTGCTGCACGCTTGCAAGACAATCGAAAATTTACGCAACTCTGATGAAACAATAGCGGCTGAATTTAATTTGCTCCATCAAACCTTGCGTTCATAAATGAAAAAGATGTTTGTTTTGTTGATATATCAATTTTTTTAAACTGGGTGGAAAACAATCCACAAACAATCAACATTTAAACTGGCGATTTAGCACAATGTTTGTCCATATATTAGACATTGAATTATTGGATTAAATTTAGTTTCACACAGAATTTTCGGCGATTACTATTGTTATTAATGAAATAGGATAAAAACATGTTTATCAAACAAATCAATCGTAACGAATTACTGAAGCCTCTTCTGGCTGTTGGTGGAATCGTTGAAAGAAAACAACCGCTGCCGATTTTATCGAACGTGTTGTTGAAAAAGAATGAGCGTGGAATGAGTTTGTTGAGTACGGATCTTGAAATCCAGATCGAAGTTCAACTCGAAATCCAATTACCCCAGAACGGCGGGCCCGAAGCCATCACCGTTTCAGCCAAAAAACTCCAGGATATTCTTAAAGCAATCCCGGAAGAAAGTATCGTTAACCTGGATACACAGGAAAACAAGCTGCAAGTAAAAGCAAATAAAAGCAAATTCAGTTTACAGACGCTTCCCGCCCAAGATTTTCCCGCCCTCACTGAACAATTGGAAGGTGCGACTAGAATCAGAATCCAACAAGGAAAACTGAAAAAGCTACTGAACTCAGTCCAGCACGCGATGGCTCAACAGGATATTCGCTACTACCTGAATGGTGTTTTGATGGTGATTGAAAGTAATTCGATCAAAATGGTGGCAACAGACGGCCACCGTTTGGCATTCATCGCAGAAACCATGGAACAGGATTATCCGAAACTGGAAGTCATACTGTCCCGCAAAACCGTGAACGAATTGATGAAGTTGCTGGCTGACAACGAGGCAGAGATCGAAATCGAGCTCGCTGAAAAACAAGTTAGATTCAAATTTTCCAATATCACTATGACATCCAAAGTGATTGACGGAAAATTCCCCGATTACACACGCGTCATTCCAAACCACAGCAATCACTTGGTGGTAAACCGAGTGGTGCTGATGCAAGCCTTGCAACGGGCCGCAATCCTTTCAAATGAAAAATTCAGAGGAGTCAGGTTGTTACTCACTGAAAACAACCTGCAAATTATCAGTAGCAACAGTGAACAGGAAGAAGCACAAGAAGACATTGAAATCAAATACACAGGCCAAGCCCTAGATATCGGATTTAATGTTATTTACTTGGTTGAAGGAATGAGTTTTTTGAGTACCGAAGAGGTAACACTGTCCTTTGGAGATCAAAACAGTAGTCTGTTAATCACAACTCCAAAGCAAGATAATTACAAATACGTAGTTATGCCGATGCGTATTTAATATGTTTCACGTGAAACAGAAAGCAATAAGAAAATGAGCGACAACTACGACGAATCGAGCATCCAGCAACTTGAAGGTTTGGAAGCGGTACGCAAGCGCCCAGGTATGTATATCGGTGATACATCGGATGGGACAGGGTTACATCACATGGTGTTTGAAGTGGTCGATAACGCTATCGATGAATCTTTGGCGGGGCATTGTGATGAAATAAATGTAATTATTCATGGTGATAACTCCATATCTGTATCTGATAATGGGAGAGGCATTCCTATTGGTATCAAGTTTGATGACAAACACGAACCTAAACGATCGGCTGCAGAAATAGTCATGACCGTCCTGCATGCCGGGGGAAAATTTAATCAGAATAGTTACAAGGTTTCAGGAGGGTTGCACGGAGTGGGCGTTAGCTGTGTTAATGGGTTGTCTGAATGGCTGAAACTCACAACGTATCGTGACGGAAAAAAATATGGCTTGGCTTTTGTGCGGGGTATCGCAAAAGACCGTTTGATTGAAAAACAAAAGGGTGTTGAGGTTTCTCCCGTACCTGTTTTGGGAGAAAGCAACAAACGCGGAACCGAAGTTCATTTCCTTGCTGACCACGAAATCTTCGGACAAGTCGAGTTTCATTATGAGATTCTGGCAAAACGATTGCGTGAATTATCATTTCTGAACAATGGGGTAAAGATTGAATTAATCGATCAGCGTACGGGAAAAAGTGAGAATTTTGCCTATTCAGGAGGGGTGCGCGGCTTTGTTGAATACATGAATAAAAACAAAGCGGTTCTACACCAGAATCCCTTCCAGGCGACAGGTGAAAAAGACAATGTTGTAGTAGATGTGTCGATGCAATGGAATGACAGTTATTCCGAGGTGGTGCAATGCTTCACCAACAACATTCCGCAACGCGACGGGGGTACACACCTGACGGGTCTGCGCATGGCGATGACTCGAGTTATCAATAAATACATCGAAGAGCACGAGTTTGCCAAAAAAGCCAAGGTAGATACTGCTGGCGATGATATGCGCGAAGGTTTGACCTGTGTTCTTTCCGTAAAGGTGCCGGAGCCAAAATTTTCATCACAAACAAAGGATAAGCTGGTTTCAAGTGAAGTTCAGCCCGCAGTACAAGAGGTGGTTGCACAAAAGCTTACGGATTATCTGCTTGAGAATCCAATCGACGCCAAGATTATTTGTGGCAAGATCGTCGAGGCTGCCCGCGCACGCGAGGCCGCTCGGAAGGCGCGCGAACTGACTCGTCGCAAGGGTGTGTTAGATGGTATTGGTTTGCCAGGAAAGCTGGCTGATTGTCAGGAGAAAGACCCCGCCCTCTCCGAACTTTATCTGGTTGAGGGTGATTCCGCCGGCGGTTCAGCCAAACAGGGGAGAGACCGGAAATTTCAAGCCATTCTGCCGCTCAAGGGGAAAATCCTCAATGTGGAAAAGGCTCGCTTCGAAAAACTCATCGCCTCGCAGGAAATCGCCACGCTTATCACAGTTCTGGGTACGGGCATTGGAAAGGATGAATACAACGCCGACAAGCTACGCTATCACCGAATCATTATTATGACCGACGCGGATGTGGATGGTGCCCATATCCGCACGCTGTTGCTCACCTTCTTCTATCGTCAAATGCCAGAACTGGTCGAGCGCGGGCACATCTATATCGCACAACCGCCTTTGTACAAGATAAAACAGGGGCGCGACGAGCGTTATCTCAAGGATGAGCTCGAGTTAAAGAACTATATGCTTGGCGCTGCGCTGAAGAATGCTGCTTTTTTCCCTGCTCTCGATGCTGCGCCCATCCAGGGTGAAGCGCTGGGTGAAATAGCCAAGCAATATTTTCTCTCCGAAGCCGTCATCGATCGTCTATCGCACTTCATTGCACCTGAAGCGAGCCATGCCTTGCTCATTTTGCCCGCCCTGTCGCTGTCTGATGAAACACAGGCACAAAAAAGCGCCAAATTGTTGCAAGACGCATGCGGCGGCATGATCAAAGCTCAAGCTGAAGTCGATGAGCAGGGCGAGTTGCGCCTGCGCTTGGAAAAGCTGCTCCACGGCAATTATTCCCTCACTTATCTCGACCGCGCATTCCTTGAAAGTGGAGATTACGCGCAAATCCGCCAGACTGCCGAAGCCTTGCATGGCCTGATCTCGCCGACCGCTTACGCCATGCGCGGCGATCAGAAACGCGGCATATCCAGCTTCAAGCAAGCCATCGAGTGGCTGCTGGAAGAAGCCAAAAAAGGCGTCAGCATCCAGCGCTACAAAGGCTTGGGTGAGATGAACCCCGAACAGTTGTGGGAAACCACCATGGACGTGAAGAACCGCATCCTGCTACGTGTGCGTATCGAAGATGCCATCGGAGCGGACGAGATATTCACTACCCTGATGGGAGACGTCGTTGAGCCCCGACGTGCGTTTATTGAAAAGAATGCGCTGGGAGTCAAGAATCTCGATGTTTGATCGTTAAAGGTTAAAACTTAACCGCAAGAAAAAATTGATGGCCAAAAACCGAGAGCGGAGTATGAGTCATCTCAACATAGTCATCCTCGCTGCCGGCAAGGGCACGCGCATGTATTCCGACAAGCCGAAAGTGTTGCATGCCCTGGCAGGGAAGCCGCTGCTGCAGCACGTGCTGGATAGTGCAAATGGGCTACAGCCGCAGCAGATGTGTGTTGTGTATGGGCATGGCGGCGAGGCTGTGCCGCAAGCGATGCAGGATTATGCTGCGACGTTCGTTGTTCAAGAGCCGCAGCTGGGAACCGGGCATGCGGTGCAGCAGGCCATGCCGTATTTCGAGGACGACAGCCGCACGCTGGTGTTGTACGGCGATGTGCCGCTGATTCGGCACAGCACCCTGCATCAGATGCTGCAGGCGGGCGAAGGGCTGGTTTTGCTCACTGTCAATCTGGACATTCCTGCCGGTTACGGACGCATCGTGCGCAACGCGCAAGGTGACGTGCAGTCTATCGTGGAAGAAAAAGACGCCACGCCGGAACAACGCGAAATTGGCGAAGTGAACACCGGCATCCTGCTGGCCCCCACGCGAAAATTACGCAAATGGCTGGGCAGACTGGGAAACCTCAATGCACAAGGTGAGTACTACCTGACCGACATCGTGGCGATGGCGGTGCAGGACGGCGTGGCAATTCATACCATACAACCTGCCCATCGCTGGGAAGTAGAAGGCATAAACAATAAATTGCAACTGGCCTCCCTCGAACGGGTATGGCAACAAAATGCAGCCCGTGAACTGCTGGCGCAGGGCGTAACGCTCGTCGATCTGGCGCGGTTGGATGTGCGCGGAAATCTCGTCTGCGGTCGCGACGTCGAGATTGATGTCGGCTGCATATTCGAGGGCGAGGTAAAGCTGGGCGAGCGCGTGCGCGTGGGGGCCTACAGCATCATCCGCAACTCGACACTCGCGCAAGGCACACAGATTGCACCCTACAGCCATATCGACAGCAGCGAAGTGGGCGCTAACTGCCGCATTGGGCCCTTTGCAAGGCTGCGTCCTGGCACGAAACTGGACGCGGAAGCCCACGTCGGAAATTTTGTCGAGATCAAGAACAGCGAGATCGGACACGGAAGCAAGGCCAACCATTTGAGCTACATCGGCGACAGCTCCGTCGGACAGCGGGTCAACATCGGGGCCGGCACGATCACCTGCAATTACGACGGCGCCAATAAATATCGCACCGTCATTGGCGACGATGCTTTTATTGGTTCCGATACGCAACTGGTGGCGCCGGTGACCGTTGGTGCGGGCGCAACGATAGGGGCCGGGTCAACGATCACCAGGGACGCGCCGGACAATCAACTGACCCTGTCGCGCAGCAAGCAGGTCAGCATCAGCGGCTGGCAGCGTCCGCAAAAGGGGAAAAAATAACATGTGCGGAATCGTTGGCGCCGTCGCCCGGCGTAATGTTGTGCCGATTCTGGTGAACGGGCTGTTGCGCCTGGAATATCGCGGTTACGACTCGGCCGGGCTGGTCGTGGTGCATGACGCGCAACTGGACCGCGTGCGTAGCACCGGACGGGTTGCCGAGTTGGCACTAAAAAGTTCAGGCCTGTACGGAGAGCTGGGAATCGCCCACACGCGCTGGGCGACCCACGGCATTCCATCCGAGCGCAACGCGCATCCGCACGTCAGCCGCAATCTGATTTCTGTGGTACACAACGGCATCATCGAAAATTACGAAGTGCTGCGGGCCGAGCTGACCGAGCAAGGCTACGAGTTCACTTCGGATACCGATACCGAAGTGATTGCCCATCTGATTCACAGCCATTACGCCCAGGGCAACCTGCGGGTGGCCACGCAGATGGCATTGGCGCAACTGGTTGGCGCTTATGCGATTGCCGTGGTGGCGGCGGACAATCCGCATCAGTTTATTGCAGCCAGAAAGGGAAGCCCGCTGCTATTGGGCGTCGGCGAGAGTGAGCACTACGTCGCGTCCGACATGTCGGCGCTATTGCAAGTGACGAAGAACGTGGTGTACCTGGAAGAGGGGGATGTGGTCGAGGTGAATCTTGCCAACTATCGCATCTTCGATGCAAAAGGCAACGCGGTACAGCGCCCGCTGCATGTCAGCGAACTGGACAACGACAGCGTGGAACTGGGCGAGTACCAGCACTATATGCAGAAGGAAATTCACGAGCAACCGCAGGCGCTGGCCAACACGCTGGAAGCGGTATGCAACAGCCAGTCGCTGGTGCCCGGAATCTTTGGCGCGGAAGCCGCCGGCATTTTCCCGCAAGTTGAAAGCATCCTGATTCTTGCCTGCGGCACGAGCAACCATGCAGGTCAGGTTGCGCGCTACTGGCTGGAAGAGATTGCAGGGATTCCGTGCGGGGTGGAAGTCGCCAGTGAATATCGCTACCGCACCAGCGTTCCCAATCCAAAAACCCTTGTCGTCACCATTTCGCAATCCGGCGAAACGGCAGATACGCTGGCCGCGCTGAATCACGCCAAAGCCACCGGACACAGTTTTACACTGGCCATTTGCAACGTTCCGGAAAGCGCCATCGTGCGCCAGTCGAAATTGCGTTTTCTGACCCGTGCCGGGCCGGAAATCGGGGTTGCCTCGACCAAGGCCTTCACCACCCAGCTGGTCGTCTTGTTCCTTCTGACGTTGGTGTTGGCGAAATTGCGCGGCCGGCTGGATGAAAATCGGGAACAGCAATTCCTGCAGGAACTGCGGCATTTGCCCGCTGCCGTGCAGAAAGTGCTGGCGCTGGAACCGCAGATTGCCGAGCTTGCGAAACATTTTGCCGACAAACACCATGCCCTGTTCCTGGGGCGCGGCATGCATTTCCCCATCGCAGCGGAAGGCGCGCTCAAGCTGAAAGAGATCTCGTACATTCATGCCGAGGCGTATCCGGCGGGTGAATTGAAGCACGGACCTTTGGCGCTGGTGGACAGGGACATGCCGGTGGTATCGGTCGCTCCTAATGATGCCTTGCTGGAAAAGCTGAAATCGAATCTGCAGGAAGTCAAAGCGCGCGGGGGCGAGTTGTATGTGTTTGCCGACGCCAATACTCACATCAAGGAAGCGGACGGGATACACATCCTGCAAATGCCCGAACACGCAGGCTTTTTGAGTCCTATTCTGCATACCGTACCGTTGCAACTGTTGGCATATTACGTCGCATTGCAGAAGGGAACGGATGTGGACAAGCCAAGAAACCTCGCGAAATCCGTTACGGTGGAATAATGACGCTTTGTGAACGCGAGGTTTTTTGGCTTGCGGTGAAAGACTAACCTGCGCAGCAGGTTAAGCCCGAAAGGGCGGTCGAAACCACAAGCCCCGCAATCTCGCAAAGTCGGTCACGGTTGAGTGAACGACTTTGCGGAGGCTTGTGGCGAAGGCGCTCTGGCGCAGCAAGTTAAACCCCGCAGGGGTGGCCGAAGCCACGAGCCGCTGAAAAATCAAAACAACGATTTACCGGCGGCGCACACCCGTTCCCACTTATGTGGAGACGTATCGACATGGCGGTCATCGCCGTATTCAACCAAAAGGGGGGCGTGGGCAAAACCACCACCTGCCTGAATCTGACGGCGGCGCTGTCCCTGGCACAGCGCACCCCGATCGCGCTCGACATGGATCCGCAAGGCCATTTGAGTCTGGCCTCCGGCTTGAAGCACGGGACCACCCGGCAGCACAGCATCGTGTCCTTTTTCAAGGATAAAACCCCGCTCGCCCGACTGCTGTATGAAACACCCGCGGGCTGGCAACTGATTCCCGCCACCCTGGAGCTCTCCAAGATCGATGCTTTGTATGGCAGCGATCCGCAAGCTGCGGGGCTGCTCAAACAGGGTTTGGCCGAGGAACTGGCCCTTACCGGCGCGCCGATATTGATCGACTGCTGCCCGATGCTGGGGGTGTTGACACTGAATGCCTTGCTGGCAGCGGACAAGGTGTTGATCCCGGTGTCGGCTGACTATTTGTCGCAGCATGGCGTGCACCGGCTGGACAGCGCGCTCAACGTGCTCGAGAAGAAGCTGCAACGCACGTTCGAGCGGCGCATCGTGGTGACACGCTTCGACTCGCGCCGCAAGCTTTCTTATGACATTTACGACAAGCTCAAAGAGCGCTACGGCGATCTGGTGTGCAAGACGCGCATTGGGGAGACGGTCGCCCTTGCCACCAGCCCAATGCATGGGTTGGATGTATTCGCTTATGCGCCGCATAGTCCGGGTGCGGCAGACTACCGCGCACTGGCAAAAGAGTTAATGGACAGCGGCTTCGTTTAGCGAAACTCGCGCGGCGATTCGTTCGCCCTTTCTCCCGCTTGCGGGGGAAAGTTGGATAGGGGGAAACGAACAGGGCAAGTTTGATCAGCATGGGCGGCACATTGGCCATGCCAGTTAGACGAGGTGGATGCCGGCTGCCAGGGCCAGCGTTGCGGCCAGCAGCAATGCAATGACGGACAACCACAGGTTGCGCTGTTTTTGTTGGGCCAGCATGGCGCGCAACAGCGGTTCGAGTGGCTCGTGCGGCGCGTTTTGCAAGCGCTGATGGATCAGGCGCGGCAGTTGCGGAAACAGGGTGGCAAAGCGGGGCGCCTCGCGGCGCAGGCCTTTGATGAAGCCGCGCCAGCCGATCTGCTCGCTCATCCAGCGTTCCAGCCAGGGTTTCGCGGTCTTCCACAGATCCAGTTCCGGATCGAGTTGCAAACCCAAGCCCTCGATGTTGAGCAGGGTCTTTTGCAGCAGAACAAGTTGCGGCTGAATCCGGATGCCAAAGCGGCGCGAGGTCTGGAACAGCTTCAGCAGGATGCGGCCGAACGAGACTTCCTTGAGCGGCTTGTCGAAGATGGGTTCGCACACGGAGCGGATCGCGGCCTCGAATTCATCCACCCGGGTGTCCGCTGGGGCCCAGCCGGATTCGATGTGCAATTCGGCGACGCGCTTGTAATCGCGGTTGAAGAACGCGATGAAATTGTGCGCCAGGTAATTCTTGTCGGTCTCGGTCAGCGTGCCCATGATCCCGAAGTCGAGCGCAACGTAGCGCCCGTCAAAGGCGACCAGGATATTGCCCGGGTGCATGTCGGCATGGAAGAAGCCGTCGCGGAAAACCTGGGTGTAAAAAATCTCGACTCCGTCGCGCGCAAGTTTGGAAATGTCGATTCCGGCCGCGCGCAAGGCTGCGGTCTGGCTGACGGGGATGCCGTGCATGCGCTCCATCACCATGATGCCCTCGCTACACCAGTCCCAATAGACTTCAGGAACCTGGAGCAAGCGGGCATCGGCGAAATTGCGCCGCAACTGGCTGGCGCTGGAGGCTTCGCGCATCAGGTCCAGTTCGTCGTGCAGGTATTTTTCGAATTCGGCGACGACTTCCTTGGGGCGCAGGCGTTTGCCGTCTTCCCACCAGCGTTCGATCAGACCGGCGCAGACATCGAGCAGCGCAACATCGTGCGCAATGATGGGGGCAATACCCGGGCGCAGAATTTTTACCGCCACCTCGCGTCCGTCAGGCAGGCGGGCAAAGTGCACCTGTGCCACTGAAGCGCTGGCAACGGGCGTTTCATCGAATTCCACAAATACCGCATGCAGTTTTTTGCCGTATGTCTGCTCCAGGATGGCAACTGCCTGAACGGAAGGGAAAGGCGGCACTTGATCCTGCAACAGCGCCAGTTCTTCGGCAATATCAGGAGGAATCAAATCACGCCGGGTGGAAAGGAGCTGGCCGAACTTGACGAAAATGGGGCCCAGGGTTTCCAGCGCAAGGCGCAGGCGGACCGCGCGCGGGCGCGAGGTGTCGCGGAAGAACAGCAATAGATTGAGCGGGCGCAACAGCCAGCGCGTACGCACATGCGCCAGCAGGAATTCGTCCAGACCGTAACGGAGGACGACAAAGACGATTTTGAACAAGCGCAGGGAACGCATGGCGGAATTACGCAAATGCACAGGCGCGGCGAATTTGCCGTGCCCGTAAGTGTACTTTAAAACAGCATCTAGCCTTGCTGGATTCCTGCCAGCAGCCAGACGGCGCGGTCATCCTGCAAATTTTTCTGCACATGCCAGATCTCGTCGAAATTCTCCGGTGCGCCATTGTTCTCGCGAATTTGGCCGCTCAAACGAACACTGGCGGTGGCCAGCCCGTTTTCCGTGACCACCTCCAGCAATTGCGCGTTGACGAAACCGACATCGGTCCGTTGCGGCGCATCCCCGCGTTCCTGCAATTGCATGCTGATTTCGGCGAACATCTCCGGCGTGGTGTATTCGCGGATATCGTTCAGGTCCTTGCGGTCATTGGCCGCCTGCAGGCGGATGAAAGAAGTTTTGGCGCTGCGCAGGAAACTCTCCACCGGAAAATCGGCCGGTATGTTGGCCGGTGCGGTCGGGGACGAGCCACTCTGGCTGGTGGGCTGCAAGGGTGCCGCGTCGCCGTAGGGTACCCCGGCTCCGGCATATTGCATGGCCGGCGGAACCGGCTTTTTACGCAGCAGCGAAAACAGGAAAAACACGGTCAGCGCACCCAGCACAAGCATCAGCAACAGGCCCGCCCCTTCGCTCAAACCGAAATGCGAGAACAGCGCAGCCAATCCCAGACCGGCGGCAATCCCGGCCAGCGGGCCGACCCACTTGTTGGCTTGTTTGGCTGGAGTGGCGGCGGGTGAAGAGGGCGCGGCCTGTTGGCCGGGGGCCGCATCTGGAGATTTTTGCGGCGGCGCACTCATCGTCCGCTGTTTGCCGATACTCCCACCGCCGCCGAAACGTTTTGCCTCGGCGTTTGCGGCGAGCAGGGAAAGGCTGGTCAGCGTGATGGTCAGGAAAATGGCAAAACGTCTCATGCGAACTCACGGGTAAGCGCCAGGCGCGAAGGTCGGAATTATAGCGTCAGAAGGGAGGCGCATGTTCGATGCAAAGCGTTTCCCCGCTGGCAGGATGGGTAAAGCCGAGCGTGCAGGCATGCAGCAACAGGCGCGGGGCGGAGGCTGCCTCCCCGTACAGGGCATCGCCCAGGATGGGGTGGCCGATTGCTGCAAGGTGCAGGCGCAATTGGTGGGTGCGACCAGTGACGGGTTCCAGCGCCACACGCGAGCGGGAGTCTTGCGCGTCAAGCACGCGATATCGGGTCAGCGCAGGTTTGCCGTGCAGTGTGTCGATCCGCTGTCTGGGACGCTGCGGCCAGTCGGCACAGAGCGGCAGATCGATTTCCCCTTCAGCCGGTTCCATGCGTCCCGCGACGACAGCTTCGTACCTTTTGTACATCTGGCGCTGTTGAAACAGAATCGACAATTGGCGCTGCATTGGGCGATTGCGCGCGAACAGCATCAGGCCGGAAGTCGCCATGTCCAGACGGTGCACGACCAGGGCCTCCGGAAAATCCCGGCGAAGTCGCGCCCACAGACAATCCTGCTTGTCCGCGCCCCGCCCCGGGACTGCGAGCAGCCCGGCGGGTTTGTTGACAATGAGCAAGTGCGCATCGTGGAAAATGAGGTTTGGCATTGCAAGTGCGCAGACACTCAAGGTCAGACAGGTTGAACAAGAATGTTCGAGAGCAGGCGCGCTTGCAAGCCACCTCTGTCGATCACCGCGTCAGTCCGGCACACGATTCGACACTTCGATCAGATTCTGGTCCGGATCGCGGAAATAAACCGAAATGATCGGACCCGTTGCCCCGGTGCGCTGAACTGGCCCCTCGATCAACGCAACATTGCACACTGAAAGGTGGCGCATCACTTCAGACAGCGGGATTGACGTGATAAAACACAGATCGGCCGAACCCGGAGTGGGTTGCTCGGCCTTGGGCTCATGCTCCCGGCCGTGCTGATGCAAGTTGATCTTCTGCGTGCCAAACGACAAGGCCTTGCGCCCGCTGGCGAACGTAACAACCTCCATGCCCAAAACCCTGGAATAGAAAGACAGGCTGATATCGATGTCGCTGACGGTCAATACCAGGTGGTCAAGGCAGTCAATTTTCATGGCATGGCGGCACCGAATCGGTGCCTATCCTGCAAAAAAAGGGCACATAAACCGTTTCAATTGACCTCCGCGATCACCGGCGTGTGATCCGAGGGCCGCTCCAGTTTGCGCGGGGCCTTGTCGATGGTGCATGCCGTGCATTGCAGCGCGGGGCTGACTAGAATATGGTCGATGCGCAGGCCCTGGTTGCGGCGGAAGGCCAGCATGCGGTAGTCCCACCAGGAATAACTTTTCTCTGCCTGTTCGAACAGGCGGAAGGCGTCGCGCAGGCCGAGCGACTGCAGGGCATGGAATGCGGCGCGTTCCGGTTCGCTCACCAGCACATTGCCTTGCCACGCCTGGGGATCATGCACATCGCGGTCTTCCGGCGCGATGTTGTAATCGCCGAGCAGCGCCAGCTTCGGGTATTTTGCCAGTTCGCCGCGCAACCACCCGGTCAGCGCCGCCAGCCATTGCAGCTTGTAGGCGTATTTGTCGGAACCCACTTCCTGCCCGTTCGGCACATACACGCAGACGATGCGGACGTCGCCGAGGGTGGCGGCGACGACGCGCTTTTGTTCGTCCGCGAAATCCGGGATGCCATAGTGCACCTCGCTGATCGGTTCCCGGCTCAGGATGGCGACGCCGTTGTAGGTCTTCTGGCCGGAAAAGGCGCAGTGATAGCCTGCCGCCTGCAAGTCTGTCACCGGGAAATTCTTGTCCTCGCTTTTTGTTTCCTGCAGGCAGACCACATCCGGCCGCGCGTCCGCCAGCCAGCCCAGCAAATGCGGCAGGCGCACCTTGAGCGAATTGACGTTCCAGGTCGCGATCTTCATGGGGAGGTGCGGGGACGATAGGGCGCGGTTTTGGGATATCCGGCGAGATCCAGTTCCTTGTTCCAGTCCGCGGCGAGGAAGCCGCTCAACCAGGCCTTGCCGACGGTCGCTGCCGGCACGCGATTGTTGCCGGAAGCCCGGCGCAAGGCCTCCACTTCTTCAGTCGTGTTGACCTGTTTCTCGCTGAAGGGAATGCCGCGCTGTAGAAGAAATTCGCGCGCTACCTGGCACGGTGAACCGCATCCTTCGGACACGTACAGCGTGACCGGGAAATACTGCATCGCGCGCCGGGTCTCGTAGGGAAGGCTCTCATCCGGCGCAGGCTGCTGGCCCAGATGCAACTGCTCGACCTCGTTCGTCCCGGGCAGCGGCCGGTCGCTGTAATGCACCTTGCCTTGGGCATCGATGGAGCGATACAACTCGCCGGCTTGCGCACTTGCCGCAAGCAGGCAGGCAATGACCATTGGTAGCAATTTCATGGCGCCTCCCTATGCATTTTCAACCAGACCATTATGCCGCAACAGCGCATCGATGGCGGGAGCGCGGCCACGGAAAGCGGTGAATGATTCCATCGCAGGGCGCGCACCGCCCATCGCCAATATCTCGCTACGGAAGCGCGAGCCGATCTCCGGGTTGAGCACGCCATGTTCCTCGAACAGGCTGTAGGCATCGGCCGACAACACTTCCGCCCATTTGTAGCTGTAATAACCGGCCGCATAGCCGCCGGCAAAGATGTGCGAGAAACTCTGCGGGAAGCGGTTGAATTCGGGCGGGATGAGTACCGCCACTTCGGTACGCACCTCGTCCAGCAGTTGCAAAATGCTCTTGCCCTGGCCGACCTGAAAATGGCTGTGCATCAGCATGTCGAACAGGGCGAACTCGATCTGGCGCAGGGTGGCCAGACCGCTCTGGAAGTTCTTCGCGGCGAGCATCTTGTCGAACAGGGCGCGCGGCAATTTACCGTGGGTGTCCACGTGGCGCGTCATGCCTTGCAGCACATCCCACTCCCAGCAGAAGTTCTCCATGAACTGGCTGGGCAGTTCCACCGCGTCCCATTCCACGCCGTTGATGCCGGACACGCCCAGATCTTCCACCTCGGTCAGCAGGTGGTGCAGGCCGTGGCCGAATTCATGGAACAGGGTCTGCACCTCGTCGTGGGTGAACAGCGCGGGTTTGCCGCCGACCGGCGCCGAAAAGTTGCAATTGAGATAGGCCACCGGTGTCTGGATGCGGCCATCCTCCAGGCGGCGGCGGGTAATGACGTCGTCCATCCACGCCCCGCCGCGCTTGCTGTTGCGTGCATACAAATCCATGTAGAACTGGCCGACCAGAACATCCTTGTCAGTGCGGATGTCGAAGAAGCGTACCGTCTCGTGCCACACCGGCGCGCGGGATGTCTTGATGTGCAGGCCATACAGCGTTTCCACCAGCTTGAACAGCCCGGCCAGCACGGCATCCTCGGGGAAATACTGTTTCACTTCCTGTTCGGAAAAGGCGTAGCGTTGCTCGCGCAGTTTCTCGCTGGCATAGGCCACATCCCACGAGCGCAAATCATTCAAGCCAAGGTTCGTCTTGGCGAACTCGCGCAGTTCGAGCAAATCCTTTTCCGCAAAAGGACGCGCGCGTTGCGCCAACTCGCGCATGAAGTCCGCCACCTGTTGCGGGGTCTCCGCCATCTTGGCGGCAAGCGAAAGTTCGCCGTAGTTGGCGAAACCGAGCAACGCCGCTTCTTCGGTACGCAGCGCCACAATCTCGTCCATCAAGGGCGTGTTGTCCCATTGGAGATTGCCAAACTCGGAAGCGCGCGTGGCATAGGCACGATATATCTTTTCGCGCAGCGCGCGGTTGTCGGCGAACTGCATCACCGGCAGATAAGACGGTGCCTTCAGCGTGAACAGCCAGCCGGTCTTGCCTGCGGCTTCTGCGGCCTCGCGTGCAGTCTGCAACACATCTTCCGGCAGTCCGGCCAGTTCGCCGCGCTGCTCAACCACCCGCGTGAAATCGTTGGTCGCATCGAGGATGTTGTCGGAGAAGCGCGAGGACAGTTCGGATTGGCGTTCCTGGATTTCCAGATAACGCGCCTTCTTGTCATCGGGCAACTCGGCACCGCCCAAGCGGAAATCGCGCAACTCGTTCTCGATGATCTTCTTGCGTGCCGCGCTCAATCCCTCGAACTCGGCGCTGTTGCGCAGTGCCTTGAATTTCTGGAACAGCGCGAGATTTTGTCCCAGCTCCGCGTAGTAGGTCGTGATCTTGGGCAAGGTCGCGTTATAAGCATCGCGCAACTCGGGCGAATTCATCACCGCGTTCAAATGTCCCACCGGCCCCCAGGCGCGCGACAGGCGCTCGTTGGCGTCCTCCATTGGGCGCACGAAATTATCCCAGGTGGGTAGCGAGTCATCCGCCAACAAACGCGTGACGAGCGCGCGGTTCTCATCAAGTAGTTGCTCGATGGCGGGCGCGACATGTTCGGGTTTGATCTGCGCGAAGCGCGGCAGACCGGAGAAGTCGAGAAGGGGGTTCATTGCTTGCTGTTCCTTGGATCCGTCATCTCCGTCATTGTCGGGATGACGGGTTGACTACTGTTGAAAAACGATCTGGCCGTCGAGCAGTGTATAACGCACGCGGCCCTGCATCTCATAGCCGTTGAATGGCGTGTTCTTGCCCTGGCTGCGGAGTGCGGCGGGTTCGACCTTCCAGTCTGCCTGAGGATCAAAAACGCAAATGTCCGCATGCGCGCCCACCGACAGATGCCCCATTTTCTGCCCCAGCAGTTGCGCCGGGTTGATGGTGATGCGGGCCAGCGCATGCGGCAACGGCACTTTTTCCTGCGCCGCCCACTTCAGCACCAGCGGCAACAACAACTCCAGTCCGGTCGCTCCGGCCTCCGCCTCGGCGAACGGCAACTGCTTCGCATCATCATCCACCGGCGAATGGTTGGAGCAGATGGCGTCGATGGTGCCATCCAGCAGCCCCTCGCGCAGCGCGGCACGGTCGCGCTGGCTGCGCAACGGCGGCATCAGGCGGCAGTTGGGATCGAAGTAGCTGATGTCGTTGTCGGTCAGGTGGACGTGGTTCATCGAGACATCGCAGGTCACATCCAACCCCTCGGCCTTGGCGGCGCGCACCATCGCCACCGCGCCGGCGCTCGACAGGCGGCACAGGTGAAGTTTGGCACCGGTCTCGCGCGCCAGTTGCAACTGGGTGGACAGCGCGATAGTTTCGGCCACCACCGGAATGGCGGGCAGGCCAAGCCGTGTGGCGACTTCGCCGTCATGCGCCACGCCGCTCCTGGCGAGGAAACTGTCCTGCGGGCGCAGCCACACGCGGTAGCCAAAGGTCGCCGCATATTGCATGGCGCGCAGCAGCACGCGGGTGTCGGTCAAGGGCGCATCGGCCTGGCTAAACGCCTTGCAGCCGGCCTCGGTCAGCTCGGCCATTTCTGTCAGTTCTGTGCCCTTCAGCCCGTAGGTCAGGGCGCCGACCGGAAACACGCGACATTGATTCAAGGAACGCGCGCGATACTTGAGCATCTCGACCAGCCCCGGCTCATCCAGCGGCGGATCGGTGTCAGGCGGACAGGCCAGGGAAGTGACGCCGCCCGCCACGGCTGCCGCCATCTCCGACTCCAGCGTCGCCTTGTATTCGTAGCCGGGTTCGCGCAACCGTGCCGCGACGTCAATCAGGCCGGGCATCACGAGCAGACCGGTGGCGTCTATTACCTGTTCGGCGACGAAACCGGATGGCGCGGTGCCGATGGCCGCGATGCGCCGGTCAATGAGGTACAGATCCTGCTGTGCGTCGATGTTGTTCCTGGGGTCGATCAGGCGACCGTTCTTAATTTGAATGTTCATGTCATGCCACTTTTTTTACAGCGTAGCGCCCACGTTTTTGTAGTAGTGTCAGTTGAGTTGCAGGCTCTGCTTTGTTGGTTGGATATCGTTTTGCAATATCAGTATATTCTGAAGCAAATGCGAAATCACAACCAGGCGTCTCTAATATCCGGCGTTGTGAAACACTAATTGCGGCGGGCGACTGATCAACTCCAATCGCATGGCGATCCAACGCCACAGAAGCAATCAATGTAGAAGCAGAACCGCAGAAGCAGTCAAGCACAGTCTGCCCAGGATTTGAGGACGTTGAAATTATCGTTTTGAGCATATCCGAATTTTTTTCAGTAGGGTATGAGGGATAAGGGCTGTCTCTCATATCCCATACATCCTGCAAGAGTCTGCCTGAAGATTCGTCGGCGTAAATGATACGGCGCGGATTTCCTGTCTTCGACCACTCAATCATGTACTGTCGATCCAGTTCTTCAAGTTCGTCTGGCGCACAACGCCAATGCCTGCCAGCAGGAGGGAGAAGACCCCGCCATGCCCTACCGGTAGGACCATTGCGGGTTTCCCCTGGTGCGTGCAACGGCACCGTCGTATAGCGACGGCCAGAACTATCTATTTTTGGGTAAAGCCGTTCTTCCTCGCTTCTCGAAAAAGGTTGCAGCGGCTCATTCCAAACATAGTCTTTTGATTTGGTATAAAAAAGCAACAAGTCTTTTTGATTTCCATAATTACGCCGCTTGAAGTTTTTCGGATTGCATTTGATTCTTGCAATATCCGCACGAAAATTAGTTGGACCGAAAATCTCGTCCATCAAAATCTTTACGTAGTGCCCAACCTTGTAATCGATGTGAAGATAAATTGACCCGTGATCGGCCATTACCTCACGCAATAAAATCAACCGCTCTCTCAAGAATTCCAGGAATGAAGCACCCGTTAACAAATCGAGGTACGCAACCGGACTGGTATTTTTGCTGCTGATGGTAGAAACCCTAGTTTCATCGTGTCGAAAAATTTTGTTAGTGGCAAATGGGGGATCGATATAAACCATGTCTATAGTGCCCGCCATATCACACTCTTGCAGCATCCAATTCAATGCATTCAGATTGTCAGAAGCAATCAACCAGTTTTCGCCCAGCAAAGTACGCTGTAATACCCCGTTCTCATCTTGTAACGCAGCCAATGGGGGGGCCGATAAAATTTCTTTTTCAGGTTTCTTGCCGGGATAATCGAGCTTAATCATGATTACAGACTGTAGAGAAACTCTCGAAGCACAAGTGCGCTCATTACGTTTTGTTTAGCGAGCTTTCCAACAAGTAATTTGTGCATTTTGTTATTGCTTGGAATGTAGGGAACACCGTCAATGATCCCGACTTTTACGGCATCGCCCAAATCAGTTGCAAGGAAATGCTGAACTACTTCAAGTTGATTGTTTTGGTTGCCGCCCCAATCCGAGAGAAACTTGGCTTCGCCTACCACAATTTTGCCATTGAAGCGGCAAATCAAGTCCAGACCTTTGTCGCTGCTGTAACCCAAATACTGGGCGGCGTAATCCTTAAATTCGGCATCACTCCCTATCATTACCGAGTCTTGCTTTGATTTATGGAAACGCTTCCAGTCAAGTGGTAAAACACCAAGTGCGCCCTTTTGTATCCAGTAGCGAAACATTGGACCAATTTGGCGGTTGGTTTCTTTGGGTTCGCGGCAACGGCGCCCCATTTCTGCCAAGCCCATTTCATAAAGCCTGCCACAAAGACGGTTGATTGTTTTGGGGTTGCGTGCGATTGCCTCTTTGTCGCGTCTTAAGTAAGAGACATAAGAATCCTTGATAGGGAATAGCTCCAGATTGAGCAAACTCTCAATTAACCGCTTGTGATCTTGTTGATTAAATGCGCGGGTTACCATTTCCCATTTATCCGGGTCGAGATCGCGCGATGTGTCTGGTACAAGTGGATAAACACGGAATAATTCATCCAGATAGTTTTTCTGGTTAGCAAATTCCAAGCTAAGTTTTAACCAAGGATTCAAGATGTTCTCCCCGCCAGCATGCTCATCACCGCCATGCGCACCGCGATGCCGAAGGTGACCTGCGGCAGGATTACCGCCTGCGAGCCGTCGGCTACGCTGGAGTCGATTTCCACGCCGCGATTCATCGGGCCGGGGTGCATCACGATGGCATCCGCCTTCGCCAGCGCGAGCCGCTCCTGGGTCAGGCCGTAGTATTTGAAATATTCCTGCGCCGAAGGCAGTAGCGCGCCCTGCATGCGCTCGTTTTGCAGGCGCAGCATCATCACCACGTCCACGTCCTTCAAGCCCTGATTCATGTCGTGGAAAACGCGAACGCCCAGTTTTTCGACGGCGGTCGGGAGCAGGGTCTTGGGGGCGACCACCCGCACTTCCGGCACGCCCAGCGTGGTCAGGGCATGGATCTGCGAGCGCGCCACGCGCGAGTGCAGCACATCGCCCACGATGGCCACGGTGAGGTTGTGGAATTCTTTCTTGTAGTGGCGGATGGTGAACATGTCCAGCAGCGCCTGGGTCGGGTGGGCGTGGCGACCGTCGCCGGCATTGATCACGTGGATGCCGGGCGCCACATGGCTCGCGATGAGGTGTGCGGCGCCGCTGGTCGAATGGCGCACCACGAACATGTCGGCGTGCATGGCGCACAGGTTGTCCACGGTGTCGAGCAGGGTCTCGCCCTTGCTGGTGGAGGAAGAACCGATGTTGAGGTTGACGACGTCGGCGGACAGGCGCTTGGCCGCGATCTCGAAGGTGGTGCGGGTGCGCGTGCTGTTCTCGAAAAAGATGTTGAACACGGACTTGCCGTGCAACAGCGGGACTTTCTTGATCTCGCGCGATTCGGCCAGATTAACGAACTCGCTGGCGCGGTCGAGAATGTCGCGCACGATGCGTACCGGGAGCCCTTCGGTGGTCAGCAGATGTTGCAGTTCGCCGTGCTTGTTTAGTTGCGGATTATTCATACGCTCATTCCCGCTGCGGGTTCGTCGAAATAGGCTTGCAGTATTTGCTGCGCCGCATATTGGTCGAGCAAGGCCTTCTGCTTTCTGCCGTGTATCCCTTCCTCATCCAGCGCTGAACTCGCAGCGGCGGAAGTATAACGCTCATCGACCAGAATCGTCGGCAAATTGAAGCGTCCTTTCAACTGGTTGGCGAAGCGGCGGCAGCGCGCGGTCATTTCGTGCGGCGTGCCGTCGTCGTTGCAGGGCAGGCCCACCACCAGCGCGGCCGGTTGCCATGCGGCGATCAGTGCGCCGATGCGTTCGAAGCGTACCGCGTTGCGCTCGCCGGCCAGCGTCTCCAGTGGACGGGCGCTGGCGGTGAGGCTGTTGCCGATGGCGATGCCGATGCGTTTGGTGCCGAAATCGAAAGCGAGTAGGGTGTCAGAAGGTCTGGAAGAAGTCGTGCCGTCAGGCATGGCCGGCTTCTTCCGACAGAGAAGCGAAATCCACGCCCAGCAACTTCATCGCGGCGGGCAGCCGATCCTCCGCCGGCAGGTCGAACAGGATATGTTCATTGGCGGGAACGCTGAGCCAGGCGTTGGCGGCGAGTTCCTGCTCCAGTTGCCCCTTGGACCAGCCGGCATAACCGAGCGAAACCAGCAGGTGCTGCGGCCCTTTGCCTTCCCCCACCGCCTGCAGGATGTCTTTCGAGGTGGTGAGGTTGACCTTGTCGTTGACCTGCAGCGTCGATTGCCATTTCCCCCCGGCGTCGTGCAGCACGAAACCGCGGTCGGTCTGTACCGGGCCGCCGAAATGGACCGGCATGTCATCCAGTTCGGACTGATTGAGCGGCATGTTGATCTGTGCGAACAATTCGCTCAGGGTCAGGCTGATCGGGCGGTTCACCACGATTCCCATTGCGCCCTCGTCGTTGTGCTCGCACACATAGGTCAGCGACTTGGCGAAAAACGGGTCGGTCATCGCCGGCATGGCGATCAGAAAGTGGTTGGTGAGATTGATATCGGACATGGCGGCATTGTAGCTTCAGGCGTCAGCCTTCACAATTCGCCCCATGCCCGACCTCAATGATAAAACCCTGTGCTGGTTCCGCCGCGACCTGCGGCTTTCCGATCATGCCGCGCTCTACCATGCGCTTAAAGCCAGCCGCGCGGTGCATTGCGTGTTCGTGTTCGACACCGATATTCTGGATGAACTGACGGATCGCGCCGATCGTCGCGTGGAATTCATCTGGCTAGCCGTGCGCGAACTGAAAGCCGCGCTGGAAGAAAACGGCGCCACGCTGCAGGTGCTGCACGGCAGCGCGCGGCAACTGATCCCGCAATTCGCGCAACACTTGGGCGTGCAGGCCGTGTATTGCAACCGCGACTACGAGCCGGGCGCCATCGCGCGCGACGCCGCCGTGGCAGAGCAACTCCGGGCATCGGGCATCGCCTTCCATGATTTCAAGGACCAGGTGATCTTCGAGCGCGACGAAGTGCTGAACGGCGCGGGCAAGCCGTTTGCCGTGTTCACGCCGTATAAAAATGCCTGGCTGAAAAAGCGGAATGATTTTTACCTGCGTGCCTATCCGGTCGAACGATACCTGGCGGGGTTGGCGCGCATCGCTCCGGCACCGATGCCCGCCCTGCGTGAACTGGGCTTTGCGGAAACGGACCTGGCACAGCTCAAAATGCCGTGCGGCATGTCCGGTGCCGCGACCTTGTTCGACGATTTCCAACAGCGCATCGCAAGTTATCACGAAGCGCGCGACTTCCCGGCGGTGAAGGGCGTTTCCTATCTTTCGCCGCACCTGCGCTTTGGCACGATTTCGATCCGCACGCTGGCGCGTTTCGCCCATTACCACGGCGGCAAAGGTGCGGAAACCTGGTTGTCCGAGCTAATCTGGCGCGATTTCTATCAGATGCTGCTGTGGCATCACCCGCAGGTGGTGGCGCACGCCTACAAGCCGCAATTCGACGCGCTGCAATGGGAGAACGACGAGATCAAATTTGCCGCCTGGTGCGCCGGGCGCACCGGCTACCCGCTGGTGGATGCGGCCATGCGCCAGTTGAACCAGACCGGGTTCATGCACAACCGCCTGCGCATGGTGGCGGCCTCCTTCCTGACCAAGGATTTACGGATCGACTGGCGCTGGGGCGAGCGCTACTTTGCGCAGAAACTGCTGGATTACGACCTGGCCGCCAACAACGGCGGCTGGCAGTGGGCGGCTTCGACGGGCTGCGATGCCCAGCCGTGGTTCCGCATCTTCAACCCCGTCACGCAATCGGGGAAGTTCGACCCGCAGGGCAAGTTCATTCGCCGCTACGTGCCGGAGCTGGTGCAGTGCCCGGACAAATACCTGCATGCACCCTGGATCTTGCCCCCTTCAGAACAGCAAGTGCTCGGTCTGGTGATCGGCAGGGATTATCCCGCGCCCCTCGTGGATCATGCCGTGGCGCGGGTGAAGACGCTGGCGATGTTCAAGCGGGCTGCTTCTGGATGAAACGCGCGAGGTGGCCCAGCAACGCTTCTTCCTGGTAGGGCTTGCCGAGGTATTCGTTGACGCCCAGTTCCAGCGCGTAGTTGCGGTGCTTGTCCGCGGTGCGCGAGGTGATCATGATGATCGGCAAATTTCTGGTCTTGCTATCCTGGCGCAACCGCTTGGCGACTTCGAAACCGTCCATACGCGGCATCTCGATGTCGAGCAGCATCGCATCGGGCGAGATCTCCATCAGTTGTTCCAGCGCATCCACGCCGTCCTTGGCGGTGACCACCTGGTAGCCGGAACGCTCCAGCAGGCGCGTGGTGATCTTGCGCACGGTGAGCGAATCGTCCACCACCATCACCAGCGGTTTGTGGTGCACGGCCTCGCTGACCGATTCGGGTCGGATAATCTTGCGTGCCACGGCGATGCGCTGGGTGAAAGCGACCGGGTTGATGATGAGGATCACGTCGCCGCTGGTGGATACAGTGGCCCCGGCAATGCCGGGCAGGCGCGCCAATTGCGGCCCGATGTTCTTGACCACGACTTCCTGGTTGCCCAGCAGTTCGTCCACGTGCAGCGCGATGCGCTGTTCGCCGCTGCGCAGGAACAGGATCGGATTGTGCGGCTGGCTGATGATCTCGGCCTGATCGTTTCCCAGCACGCGTGGCAGGTAGAACAGGGGGTAACGCTTGTCCTGCCACATCACATGCTGTTGCGCATAGAGGGCATCCAGCTCGGCCGGTTTGACTTGCTGCACGTGCTCCACCATGGAAGACGGCAGCGCATAGACCGATTGCGCGGCGCGCACCATCAGGGTCCGCGTTACGGCCAGGGTGAGCGGCAGGTGAATGGTGAAGTGCACGCCCTGCCCGGGTTGTGACGCCAGATCGATGCGACCGCCGAGCGCGGACACTTCGCTGCGCACCACGTCCAGTCCGACCCCGCGCCCGGCGATTTCACTGACTTCTCCCGCCGTCGAGAGGCCGGCGGTGAAGATCAACTGGATCAGTTGATCGTCGCTGAGCGATTCGTCCGCCGAGATGAGATTTTTTTCCTGCGCTTTCTGCCGGATACGCGCGAGGTCGAGGCCGGCGCCATCATCCGCCAGCTCGAAGACCACCTCGTTGCTCTCCTGGCGCAGGGACAGGGTGATTTCACCGATCGGCGTCTTCCCGTTCCGGGTGCGCTGCTCCGGCATTTCCAGGCCGTGGGCGAGCGCGTTGCGCAGCAGGTGCTCGAACGGCGCCGTCATCTTTTCCAGCACGCTGCGGTCGAGTTCGATCTCGGCACCGGATAGCTCCAGGTTGGCGCGCTTGCCCAACTCCTTGCCGGTCTGACGCACGATGCGGTACAGACGTTCGCTGATGCTGGAGAACGGAACCATGCGTACGCTCATCAGATCCTGTTGCAGGTCGCGATTCAGCCGGCCCTGGGCATTGAGCGCGGCCGTGGTTTCGTCCAGATTTTTGAGCAGGGATTGCTGCACGGTCTGCACGTCATGCACGCTTTCGTTCATGAAGCGCGTCAGCTCCTGCAGGCGGGTGAATCGGTCGAATTCGAGCGGATCGAAATGGCTTTCGGACTCGCCGCTGGCGGCAACGCGCGCCTGCATCTGGCTTTCCGCCTGAATCTCGACTTCACGCAATTGCTTGCGCAGACGAGTGACGCTGTCGGTCAATTCCAGGATACCGCTCCTGAATTCGCGCAACTCGGCTTCGACGCGCGCGCGCGTCACGCTGACTTCGCCGGCCGCGTTGACCAGGCGGTCAACCGTGTCGGAACGCACGCGCAGCAAGGCGGCCTGCATGGCGCGTTCTGCGCCCACTTCCAGCGCCGCAACGGCGACAGGCGCCGGTGCAACTTCCGCCTCTGCCGCCAGTCCTGCGGCAACGGGTTCGACGGGTTGCGGCGTGGTCAGGTGATCGATGGCCTGGGCGATGCGGTCGAGGTAGTTATCCAGTTCGCCCCACAGCGCATCATTCAACTCGTGTTGGGTGATCGCCTTGTTGACCCGATCCTCGACGCGGTGGGTCAGTTCACCCAGACGCATCGCCCCTGCCATGCGCGCGCTGCCCTTGAGGGTATGCAGGCTGCGCTGCAGGGTCCGTCCGAGCTGCGCATCGTCCGGCGTTGCGCGCCATGCGCGCAGGGTGCTGCCGATTTGCGGATACAGATCGTGCGCTTCTTCCAGGAAGATCGGGAGCAGTTGCTCATCGACCTCATCATGGACATGGCGCGGCTGTTGCGGGACAGACGGCGCGACGGCTGCGCTGGCTGCGGTATCCGGTTCCGCGATTTCAGCGACCGGCGCTTCAAGTGCGGGTTCTTCCTGCTCCACCGGTACGTTCGGTACGGCCAGGGACTTGTCCTCCGCCAGGCGCGCGATGAGTTGCGTCTGTTCGGCGGGCGCTTCGAGATTGCGTATGCCTGCGCATAGTCTTTCCAGCGCGGAGATCACATCGTCGAGTAACACCAGCTGCGGAGTTCCTACCGCACCGGGCTTGTCGATGCGCGGTTCCAGCCAATTTTCCAAGGCAAAGGCGAGCTCGGCGACGGGCAAAAAACCCAGGGTGCGATTCACGCCCGCCAGGGTGTGCGCCGCACGCATGAAGGAATGGGAAATGACCGGGCTGACCGTGTCTTGCAGTTCTTCCAGGCGCGCGCGCAGTGCGCGTGCATGCTCGACGGCTTCTTCCGAGGCGATGCGGAACAGCATCGGCGACAGGCTGACCGTGCCGATGACAACCGGCGGCTCTTCTGCCGCAGGCGGCGGCGAAACCGGCTCAGTCGCGGCAACCTCACGCTCGATGGTTGCCGGCACGGCCTGTTCGGAGGTGGCCTGGTGCGGGTGGACCGGTGCCGGCAAGGGTTTGTCATGCTCTATGCAGTCAGCCGCAGTCAGCAGATGCGAGGTGTCGATGCGCGCGGTGGTGCTGCCGCTCTTCAGCATCTCCACCCAATGCTGGAACAACACCTCGGCATCGCCCACCATCTCCAGCAATTCCGGTGTCGCGGGCTGCTCTGTCGCCAGCCACTTGTTCATGGCGCGCTCGACCGCCCAGGCCACTTCGCCCAGCTCGTTCAGACCCACCATGCGGCCGCTGCCCTTCAGGGTGTGGAAGGAGCGGCGCATGATGACCCAGGGCTCGCGGCTGTCCAGATGCAGGCGTCCGATCTCCAGATTGGCGCGCAGCGTCTCCATGACTTCCTGTGCTTCTTCCAGAAAGACTTCCAGCAGTTCGGCATCTTCGTCGCCGGTGCGGACAGAGACCACCGAAGCCGCCGCTTCCTCTTCCGGCACCGCACTCTCCGTTGCCTGGCGACCGGCAGCCTGCTCCAGTTCATGCAGTGCGGCGCTTAACGCGACCGGATCCGGTTGCTGTCCCATTCTCAAGCGTTGCACATAATCATCGGCCGCACTGAGGGCGGCCGCCACCGCGCGCATCTCGGTTACGGAAGGCGTGTCACCCTGCTGATAGCGCTCGATGGAATGACGCAGGGCGACCAGCAATTGTTCGGCCACTTCCAGCGACAGGATATGCAGCCCGCCCTGCACCTGGCTCAACATGCGGCCGACTTGCAGCAATTCCGTGCGTTTGGCCGCGTTGCCGAAAAACGCGTTCAGAGTTTGCTCGATCTGTTGCAGATTGCTCTGCATCTCGGCCGCCAGCGGCGCCATGATCTCGCGCTGCTCCATTTCGCAGTACAGCGCCACCAGACTGGAGAGCTTGCCGGTATCTTCCGGGCGTTGCAGCAGCGCCTGCTGCAGACGCATGGCGACGATGCGCGCCTGTTCATGGAAGCCGCTGCCCAAGTGCTGATAATGTTCGATGCCGCTGCCCAGCAGCAGCAGCGCCATGGCCATATCCATGGCAACCGGCTGCGCATGTTCCGGCGTTTCGATATTGGCGGCAGTGGCATGAATCTGGGTGCACAGGAATTGCAGGGTATTCCGATCCAGCGGGTCTGCCAGCTGCAACAACTGTTCGGTCAGGTGCGCAAAGCGTGCACAGGCGGCCCGGTCATTCAGCACGCACTGTTCCCACGACTCATTGGTCGCCGCCAATTGCGCCCGCAAATGGTCGAGCAGGGCCGCCATTTCTCCGGGGGGCAGGGGCGGCGCTTCCGGCAGATAGGTGTCGAGATCGAAACGCTGTTTGATCTGTTCGACGGTCTCGCTCACCGTGTGACTGCGCGCAATCAGATACAGCAATTCGCTCAACGCGGCAACTTCATCGAACGTGCTGCCCTCCACCAGACTGCGCATGCGCTGATCGATCCGGCTGAACGATTTCTTGATGTTCAGGTCGGGTGGAACCCCATCGAGCGACACGCAATCCAGCAACCCTTGCGCGACCCACCAGAAAGACCGTTGCGCCGGATCCGAGCACAGGGAAACGATGGCGAGCGCGCCACGCATGGCGCGCAGCGCTTCGCCGGGGTTTTCCTGGCGCAGCCACTTGAGCAAGCCCTGCTGAAAATGCATGCGCGCCTGCTTGATGCGGGCGCCGGCATCGGCCGGCGGCGCCGACTCGAGGATTGCCGGGGGAAGCTGGACCCCGAGTTCGGGAAAAAACAGGTCCACCTCAAAAGCCATCTCCAGGCCGCGCACCTGGTGCAGTTCCTGATATTCCGGGAACAGGCGCAGGGTGGCATTGGGTGCGCCGCCAGCCAGCGCATCCAGATAATGGGTGAGTCCGAACAAGGCATGCTGGACCGCATCCTGGTGCATCGGGGTGGCCTGTGCGGGATCGGCGGCGAGTTCGCCCAGCAGGATTTCCACTTCCGCGCAAAACGCCACCAGCCCGTGCAGATTGAGCATCTGCAACACCCCCTTGGCGCGGTGCAGTTCGTTGCGCGCGCGCTCCAGCGCCTCCGGCGAACCGGTGGGCGCCGCGAAAAAAGTCTGGCTGTCGCGGATGATGGCGGCCAGCGAACGGTCGAGTTCGCTTTTGACCGGTAGCAGCAACTGCGGATTGAACGAGGTGGACACGCGCGACCCGGCTTAAAGTTTGAAACCGGATACGGAACTGCTCAATTCCCGTGCCAGCCCTTCCAGCTGGGTCACCGAGGCACTGGTGAGCTGGGTGCCTTTGGAGGTTTGTTCGGTAATTTTCAGAATGTCCGCCATCACGCCGGCCACCTCCTGGGCCATGTCGGTCTGCACCTGGGTGGAAACCGAAATGCTGTTCACCAGGTCGTTCAGTTCGCGGGTCGCCTGTTCGATCTGATGCAGCGATTGCCCGGCCTCATCGGCCAACTGCGCCCCCTGCACCACGCCCTGGGTGCTTTTTTCCATCGCGGTCACCGCATCCTGCGTGTCGCCCTGAATGGTCTTGACCAGCAAGCCGATCTGCTTGGTCGCTTCTGCGGACCGTTCCGCGAGGCGCTGCACTTCTTCTGCCACCACCGCAAAGCCGCGTCCCGCTTCGCCGGCGGAAGCGGCCTGGATGGCCGCGTTCAGCGCGAGCACGTTGGTTTGTTCGGTGATGTCGGAAATCAGGTCCACGATTTCGCCGATTTCCTGCGAACTTTCGCCCAGCCGTTTGATGCGTTTCGAGGTTTCCTGAATCTGTTCGCGAATGCCGTTCATGCCGGCCACCGCGTTGCGCACCGCCTGAGCGCCCTGTTCCGTCACTTCCTGGGTATGGCGCGCCACCGTAGCCGACTGCGCCGCACTGCTGTCAACTTCCTGAATCGATTTGGTCATCAGTTCCACCGCGCCGCCCGCATCGCGGATTTCGGACGCCTGTTTCTGGGTCGCGGTCAGCAGCCCCTGGGTCACTGTACCCGCATCATTCGTGGCCTTGTTCACCTGCTCGGTGGCGGAGATCACGCGCGATACCAGCCGGCGCAACTCATCGGTGGTGTAGTTGATCGAGTCGGCGATGGCGCCGGTGATGTCTTCCGAGACAGTCGCCTTGGCGGTCAGGTCGCCGTCGGCCAGATCGGACAATTCGTTCATCAGGCGCAGAATGGCCTGCTGGTTATGCTTGTTGATGCGGTCGGATTCGTGTTCGCGCCGCTGCGATTCATCCAGGTAGATCTTGGACAGCAACAGCAGCAACAGCAGCAACATGCCGCCGGAAAAAGCCACCATGAAACCGGTGACCCGGCCCGATCCGGCCTCTTCATAGGCGTTCAGCAGACCCTGGGTCAGTGACTGCATGCGCACGTCCCGTTGCAGGATTTGCTGGGCTGCCGTGCGTGAATTCAGCAGCAGGTCTTTGTTGGCCACAATGAAACCCACCACGTTCTGGTAGCTTTCGAAGTCCTCCGACAGGGAGGCAACCGCCGTATCGGCAGGCGTCAGCTCGTCCAGCAACGCCCGCGCGGAAGCCAGCTTCGCCGGCAAAGTATCCAGCGCCTTGATGTTGGATGAAGTCTGCACGGTCTGCACCGTGCCCACGACCTGTTCCAGCAACAACTGGAGGCGCAGCGCCTTTGCGCCATAAGCGGGCGCGATACGGCTGACCATCTGGTTGGCGCTGGCCAGCAGATCGTCGCGCAGCGAAGCGCCGCGCTCCAGCGTTACCAGCAGGGGGCGCCCCGCTTCCACCTGGTCCAGCAGCTTGCCGATCTGTGCTGTTTCCTGCAACAGGGATTCCAGCGGCTCGCGCGCCGCGCCGGTCGTGGCGGGAAAATCGGCTTCACCCTGATCAAGCAGTTTCAGGGTCGTCTCGAACTGGGAACGCGCATCATTCAGCGCATCGAACGCATCGCTGTCCCCCGAAATACTGGCGACCTCGGCATTCTTTTCCAGGCGCTGCAGATAAAGCTGCAGTTTGGACGCCTGGGTCGCCTGGTGCGAACTGACATTGGCTGCCCGCCGGTCGAGGTAGGAAAAAGCGGCCGCCAGGACCAGGAACAGCAGCAGCAGAAAACCGAGGATGCGCAACTGGCGGTCGAAAGACTGTGCGCTGAACCAGGGAATGCGCAGCGAACGGGAATTCTGTACGGCGGCCGCCCCGGATTTGCTGGCGGCGGATGAAGTGCCTGTGGAAGGTAGTTTTAAGGCCATGTTTTCTCCTTGAGCGCCGGGGTTCATTCCCCGATCTGCAAAAATTCCGGTTGCTGTAAAAGTTGCTGGATGTCCAGCCTGTGCCAGATTTGGCCGCGCTCGTCCCGATAGCGCACGATGCCGCTTTCTTCAGTGCGCTGCCAGCTTTCGGTGTTGCGCAATCCCAGCACGCGCGAGACCAGCACGCCCGCACTGAAGGCGAAGCGCTGCCCCAGCAGCAGCACGCGGTTCGCGGCTTCGCGCACGGTGGGCGGCTGGTCGGGGAAGGCATTCAGGTCGATGATGCTGTACAGGTTGCCGCGCACATTGGCGACGCCGCAGTACCACGGTTTGGTCAGCGGCACCTGGGTCATGACCGGCACCGGCAGAACTTCGCTGATGTCTGTCATGTCCACCAGGCAAAGGTGCTGCCCCACCTGCACGCCCAGCGTCGAGATTTTGGCGTTTCCGGCCCCCTGCGCTTGCAGGCGATCCAGCACCTGTTGCTGAAACTCGCGCAGATTGAAGCGTTTGGACATGGGCGGCGGGATCAGCCGAGTGCGGCGATCTTGCCCAGCAACTCCTGGGCGTCGATCGGTTTGGTGACATAGTCCTTGGCGCCCTGGCGGAGGCCCCAGATCTTGTCGGTCTCCTGACCTTTGGTGGTGCAGATGATGATCGGGATATGCTGGGTGGCTTCGTCCTTGCTGATTGCGCGCGTCGCCTGAAAACCGTTCAGACCCGGCATCACCACGTCCATCAGGATCAGGTCGGGCAAGCTGCTTTTGGCCGTGGCGACCCCTTGTTCACCGCTTTCGGCAAAGCTGACTTCGAAGCCCTGTTTGTTCAGCAGGTCCCCCAGCACATGGCGTTCGGTTGCCGAATCGTCCACCACCAACACTTTCTTAATTGCCATATCCAGTTTCCTCATATCGTTGTGTATGCGCGATCACTGCTTCAATCAGGCTCTTCTTGTTGAACGGTTTGGTCAGATACTGGTCGGAACCGACCAGCTTGCCACGGGCGCGGTCAAACAGCGTGTCCTTGCTGGTCAGCATCACGACCGGCACCTCTTTGAAGTCGCGGTGGTTCTTGATCAGCGCGCAGGTCTGGTAACCATCCAGGCGCGGCATCATCACATCGACGAAGATGATGTCCGGCTTGTGGTCAACCACCTTCGACAGACCGTCGAAGCCATCTTCCGCCAACATGACTTTGGCGCCCGCCTGCGACAGGAAAATTTCACCACTGCGCCGAATGGTGTTGCTGTCGTCGATCAATAACACATTGACTCCAGACAAACTGTTATTCATCTTTCCTCCTTGCACGCTGTTTATTTTATTACCCTGGCGTGTCGTCGTGCCGACGCCTGCGAACATTACAGGCAGCGGGTTGCAGATGCTACCGCATTTTGCCCGGAATGCTCAACGTTTCCAGAAGGCCGGGGTGAACAGGATCAGCACGGTAAAGATTTCCAGGCGTCCGACCAGCATGCCGAAGGTGCAGATCCATATCTGGAAATTGGTCAGCCCGCTATAGTTGCCGGCGGGGCCGACCATCCCCAGGCCGGGGCCGAAGTTGTTGACGCAGGCGAGGGTGGCGGTAAAGGCCGTGAGGAAATCCAGGCCGCTGATGAGCAGCACAAACGTCATGCCGGCAATCACCATGAAATAAAGAAAAATGAAGCCGAGCACCGCGAATACGATGTTGTTGGCGACGACGTGGCCGCCAATCTTCATCGGATTGATGGCGGTCGGGTGTAGCAGCTTCAAAAATTCGCGCCCGGCCTGCTTCACCAAAACCAGGGTGCGGATCATCTTGATGCCGCCGCCGGTGGAGCCGGAGCTGGACGCGATGCAGCCGACGAACAGTATCCACAGCGGCGCAAAGATCGGCCATTGGCCGTAATCGACGCTGGCGAAACCTGAACTCGCGCCGATGGACACGACATTGAAGCTGGCATGACGCAAGGCGGTCATGAAGTCCGGATAGACGTCGTTGAACCAGAGGAAGAAGGCGATACCGAAGCAACTTGCGATAATCAGACCCAGGGCCGCCTGCGCTTCGGTGTCGAACCGATAGACGCGCAAGGTCTTGCCGCGCCAGGCCAGAAAGTGGGTGGCAAAGTTGACTACCGCAAACAGCATGAAGGCCATCATCACGAATTCGATCAGCGGCGAGTCGAAATAGCCGACGCTGGCGTCATGGGTGGAGAAGCCGCCCAGTCCGGTGGTGGAAAAGCCATGACAGATCGCATCCAGCCAGGACATGCCGGCCCATTTGAGCGAAGCAATGCAGACCAGAGTGATGATCACATAAACGACCCACAGGCTGCGTGCGGTGTCGGCGATGCGCGGCGTCAGCGCCGAGTCTTTCATCGGCCCCGGTGTCTCGGCTTTGAACAATTGGCGCCCCCCGACGCCCAGTAGCGGCAGCACCGCGACCGCCAGCACGATGATGCCCAGGCCGCCCAGCCATTCCAGTTCATGGCGCCAGAGATTGAGGGCGGGTGCCAGCATGTCCAGCCCGGTCAGCACCGTGGCGCCGGTGGTGGTGATGCCGGACATCGTTTCAAAGTAGGCGTCGGTGAAGGACAGGTCCGGAAGGGCGAGCAACAACGGGAGGGTGGCGAAGAGCGGCATCGAGGTCCACATGGTCACCACCAGCAAATAGCCGTGGCGCGTGGAAAGTTCGCCCTTGTAACGCCGGGTGAGCAGCCACATCAGGATGCCCGACCCGGCGGTCAGCACCATTGCCAGCAGGAAATCGATGAATAAACTGTCGTCGTGATAGATCAGCGCGGTGAAGAGGGGGAGCAAATAGGTCAGGCTGAACATGACCAGCAACAGTCCCAGCGCATTGATGACGGTCAGGGTGCGATGCATCAGAAAAACCCGAGGCTAACCTGAAATAATTTCTCGACTTTCTTCAGCATCTTCTTGTCCACCACGAACACGATCACGTGGTCTTCCGCCGCGATCACCGTATCGTGATGGGTGATGACCACTTGCTGGTCGCGCACGATCGCACCGATGGTCGCCCCCTTGGGCAGTTCGATCTCGTCGATGCGACGCCCGACCACGCGCGAAGATTCGCGGTCGCCATGCGCCACCAGTTCCAGAGCCTCGGCCGCGCCCCGGCGCAGGGAATGCACGGCTGCGACATCGCCCTGGCGCACATAGGCCAGCAGCGACCCGATGGTGATCTGCGCCGGGGACAGGGCGATATCGATCTTGCCGCCCTGCAACAGATCGACATAGGCGCCACGGTTGATCAGGGCGATCACCTTGCGCGCGCCGGCCTGTTTGGCCAGCAGGGCGGCCATGATGTTGTTTTCATCGTCGTTGGTGAGCGCGCAGAACACATCCACCTCGCCGATATGTTCCTGCTGCATCAGTTTCTCGTCCGTGCCGTCGCCGTGCAGCACCAAGGTGTTCGTCAGTTTTCCAGCCAGGCGCTCGCAGGCTTTCTTGTCGAATTCGATCAGCTTGACCTGATAGTGATGCTCGATCTCCCGCGCCAGGCGGAAGCCGATATTGCCCCCCCCGACAATCACCACCCGTTTCGCCGGCTTGTCCATGCGCCGCATTTCCTGCAACACGCTGCGGATGTTCTCGCTGGCGGCGATGAAAAACACTTCATCCCCCTCCTCGATGACGGTGTCTCCCTCCGGGATGATGGGACGATCCTGGCGAAAGATCGCCGCCACCCGCGCTTCCACCTGCGGCATATCCTTGCGCAGGAAACTCAGGGGCTGGCCGACCAGCGGCCCGCCGAGGTAGGCGCGCACCGCGGCGAGCGATGCCTTGCCCTGCGAGAATTTCTGCACTTGCAGCGCTTCCGGGAATTCGATCAGCTTGGCGATGTATTCGGTCAGGATCTGTTCCGGGCAGATGGAAAAATCGACGCAGAAATTGTCCGCGTTGAAAAGCTCATCCCGCATGAGGTAATCGGCGGCGCGGATACGCGCGATGCGGGTCGGCGTGTTGTACAGGCTGGCGGCCAGCTTGCAGGCGACCAGATTCACTTCATCGCTCTGCGTTACGGCCAGCAGCATGTCGGCATCCTTGATCCCCGCCTGCTCCAGCGTCGAAGGGTGGGCGGCATTGCCGACCACCGTGCGCAGATCGAGGCGGTCCTGCAGCAGGCGCAATTTTTCGCCGTCCGAATCGATGATGGTGATGTCATTGGCTTCGCCGACCAGGCTTTCGGCCACGGTGGAACCGACCTGTCCCGCACCCAGAATCAGGATTTTCACGCCGCTTCACCTTTCCACTTGATCGAGCAACCCATGCTGGCGATCTGCTCGCGCGGCCCCTGTCCGGTTTGCGCCACCTGCACCATGGCGTTGAACAGGTCGCGCGCGGCGCCTGGCACGGCTTCCTTGCGCGAAGCGTCGAGGCGGCCCCGGTACTGCAACTCCAGGGCCGCATTGAAGCCGAAGAAATCCGGCGTGCAGACCGCGCTGTAGTCCCGGGCGACCTGCTGCGATTCATCCCACACATACGGGAAAGGGTAGGAAAATTCCTGCGCCACCTGCTGCATGTTTTCGAACGAGTCTTCGGCGTACTCCGCCGGATCGTTCGACAGGATGGCGATGCTGCCGATGCCGTGCTGCTGCAGCTCGCGCGTATCGCGGATGATGCGGTCGCGGACCGATTTCACGTAGGGGCAGTGATTGCAGATGAACATGACCAGCAGCCCCTTGGGACCGCGTGCCGTCTCCAGCGTGTGGCGCCTGCCGTCCACGCCCGGCAAATCGAAGGGGCGGGCTTTCCAGCCGAAATCGCACAACGGGGGTTGCAGACTGATCATGGGACTTCCTCCTGAAGAACAGCGTGATTTTTTGCGGCGTTATATTATCACGCCCATCGTCCAGCTCCTGCGTCGCCATGTCCGCACCCAGATTCTATTGCCCGCCGCCCCTGCCCGCCGGCGCCAACTGCGAGTTGCCCCCCGAGGCGGCGCATCACGCGAGCCGCGTGTTGCGGCTGCGGGTCGGCGATGCGGTGCAGATCTTCGACGGGCTGGGCAATGCGCTGGATGCCACCCTGCATGCCATCCACGGCAAGCACGTGTTGCTGGGCAACCTGCAAACCTGCATGCCGACACCGGCGGGCGGGCTGCGCATCGTGCTGGCGCAGGCGCTGTGCGGCAGCGAAAAGATGGACTGGGTGGTGCAGAAGGCAACCGAACTGGGGGTGGCCGAGATCATTCCGATTCAGACCCAGCGCAGCGTGGCCAAACTGGCCGCGAATCGCGCCGACAAGCGTGCCCTGCATTGGCATAATGTCGCGGTGGCTGCCTGCGAACAGTGCGGGCGCAACGAGTTGCCGCAGCTGCAGGCGCCGCAGAGTTTGGCGGAATGGGTGCAGGCAATGCGCGGTGCGGAAGGCGGCAAATTCATTCTGTTGCCCGGCGGCGCGGGCGGGTTGCAGGCACAACCCAAGCCACAGGGCAGTGCCATCCTGCTGATCGGTCCGGAAGGGGGCTTTACCGCAGACGAGGCGAATGTCGCCCAGCAGGCCGGCTTCGTTCCGGTCCTGCTCGGACCGCGCGTGCTGCGCACCGAAACCGCCGCCATCGCCGGGATTGCCGCGCTGCAAACCCTGTGGGGAGATTTCAACTGAATGCAAAGGAGCGCCAATGCCCTACGTCAATATCCGCATCGCGGGCGAATTAAGCCGCGAACAGAAGGCGAAGATCGCCGCAGAAATCACGGACACGCTGGAGCGCATCGCGCTGAAGCCGAAACGCTATACCTATATCGCTTTCGACGAACTGCCCGACGAGAACTGGGCGATCGGCGGCACGTTGCTCGATGAGGAGTAGCGCGCCAAGATAGCGCATCAACCTGAAAGGACTGCCATGCCTGCCACCTCATCACCCGCCGATTTCGTTGCCTGGTTCCGTTCCGTTGCGCCTTACATCAACGCCTTTCGCGGCAAGACCTTTGTCATCGCGTTCGGGGGCGAGGTAGTGGCGGACGGCAAGTTTGTCGAGCTGGCGCACGATTTCAATCTGCTGGCCGCGCTCGGCATCCGTCTGGTGCTGGTGCATGGCGCACGGCCGCAGATCGAGCAGCATCTGGCCAAACACAGTCTGGCGGACACCTATCATCAGGGCATCCGCCTGACCGATGCCGAGACCATGCTGTGCGTGAAGGAAGCGGTCGGGCGGGTGCGGCTGGAGATCGAGGCGCTGTTGTCGATGGGGCTGGCCAACTCGCCGATGGCGAATGCCGATATTCGCGTGGCGGGAGGCAACTTCATCACCGCGCAACCGATTGGCGTCATCAACGGCGTGGACATGATGCACACCGGCAGCGTGCGCAAGGTGGACGTGGCGGCGCTGCGCGACCGCATGGAGTTTGGCGAAGTCGTGCTGCTTTCGCCGCTCGGCTATTCGCCCACCGGGGAGGTGTTCAATCTCACCCTGGAAGATGTCGCCACCGCCACCGCCGTCGCGCTGGATGCGGACAAGCTGGTGTTCCTGATGGATACCGACGGCGTGACGGACGGCAAGGGCAAACTGATCAAGGAACTCACGATTGCCGACGCGCAGGCGGTGCTGGGCAAGAAGCGCAAATGGCCGGATGACGTGAGCCTGTTTCTGCCCTGCGCGTTGCGGGCCTGCGAAGCGGGCGTGGCGCGCACCCATCTCATCAGCCGGCACACCGACGGCGCGCTGCTGCAGGAATTGTTCAGCGACGAGGGCATCGGCACCATGGTGGTGGAGAGCACGTTGAACACGCTGCGCGCGGCGACCATCGAGGATGTGGGCGGCATCCTGCAACTGCTGCGGCCGCTGGAGGAACAAGGCATCCTGGTGCGGCGTTCGCGCGAATTGCTGGAAAAGGAGATCGCGCGCTTTATTGTGCTGGAACACGACCATCGCATCATCGGCTGCGCCGCGCTCTATCCTTTCCCCGACGAGGCGGCGGCCGAACTGGCTTGCCTTGCGGTGGAGCCGTCCTGCCGCGACCACGGTTACGGCGAAGCCATTCTCAAGCACATGAGCGGACTGGCCAAAGCGCAGGGAATGAAAAAACTGTTTGTGCTGACCACCCGCACCGCGCACTGGTTCATCGAGCGCGATTTCAGGGAAGCCGATGTGGGCCAGCTGCCGAAACAGAAGAAGGCGTTGTATAACTACCAGCGCCGCTCCAAGGTCTTCGTCAAGAATCTGAAATGACGCGGCGTGCTTCATCGGCGTGTAATATTGGGCGCCTATCCTCAACCGATTATGGAGAACAGCAATGACGAGAATGGTGCAATGCGTAAAACTGGGACGCGAAGCGGAAGGGCTGGAACGTCAGCCCTATCCCGGCGCGCTGGGACAGCGCATTTTCAACAGCGTGTCGAAGGAGGCCTGGCAGGGCTGGATCAAATTCCAGACCATGCTGGTGAACGAGAATCGCCTCAATCTGGCGGATGCCAAGGCGCGCCAGTTTCTGGCGCAACAGATGGAGAACTATTTCTTCGGAGCGGAGGCGCAGATGCCAGCCGGTTACGTGCCGCCCACGAACTGAAAGTGAGCAAGGGTAGTTTCCCGCAGAATTTCCTCAACCGTGAACTCGGCTTGCTGGAGTTCAATCGCCGCGTGCTGGCGCAGGCGGAGGACGCTGCCGTCCCTTTGCTCGAACGGCTCAAGTACCTGTGCATCGTCAGCAGCAACCTGGATGAATTCTTCGAGATTCGCGTCGCCGGCCTGAAAGAGCAGATCAAGCTGGGCGGCATTGCCGCCGGCCCCGACGGGCTGGAGGCGGCCCAGGTGATGAAACGGCTGTTCGATCCGACCCATCAACTGATAGGACGCCAGTACCAGTTGTTCAACGAAGAACTGGTGCCCGCCCTGGCGGCACAGGGCATCAGGTTCCTGCGCCGCACCCACTGGAACGATGCGCAACAGGCCTGGGTGAAGGAATTTTTCCTGCGCGACGTGATGCCGGTGCTCACCCCGATCGGTCTTGATCCGGCGCATCCCTTTCCGCGCGTACTGAACAAGAGCCTGAATTTTGCCGTCGAGTTGCAGGGCAAGGACGCCTTCGGCCGCAACTCCGCCAAAGCCATCGTGCAGGCGCCGCGCGTGTTGCCGCGCGCGATCCCGATGCCGCCCGAGATCGCGGGCTGTCCACATGGTTTCGTGTTTCTCTCCTCCATCCTGCACGCCCACGTGGGTGAATTGTTTGCCGGCATGACGGTGCAGGGCTGCTACCAGTTCCGCGTGACGCGCAACAGCGACCTGTTCGTGGACGAGGAGGAAATGAAGAATCTGCGCATCAGCCTGCAGGGCGAATTGCCGCAGCGCCATTTCGGCGATGCGGTGCGCCTGGAGGTGGCGGACAACTGCCCGCAGGAACTGGCCGAATTCCTGCTGCAACAGTTCGAGCTGGGCGCGGACGACCTGTTCCGCGTGCACGGCCCAGTCAACCTGGTGCGTCTGATGGGCATCCCCGACAAGGTGGACCGGCCGGACCTGAAATTTGCGCCGTTCGTACCCGGCATGCCCGCGCTGCTGCAGAAGAAAGGGGCGGACATGTTCAAGGTGATCCGCAAGGGCGATGTCCTGCTGCATCACCCGTATCAGTCGTTCAAGCCGGTGATCGACTTCATCCAGCAGGCTGCCAGCGACCCGGAGGTGGTGGCCATCAGGCAGACGGTGTATCGCACCGGCGCCGATTCGGAGTTGATGGAATCCCTGATTGCGGCAGCCAAGCGCGGCAAGGAAGTGACGGTGGTGGTGGAGCTGCTGGCGCGTTTTGACGAAGAGGCCAACCTGAACTGGGCGGCGCGTCTGGAACAGGTCGGCGCGCACGTGGTGTACGGCGTGGTCGGCCACAAGACGCATGCCAAACTGCTGATGGTGGTGCGGCGCGAGGACGGCAAATTGCGCCGTTACGCGCACTTGGGCACGGGCAACTATCATCCACGCACGGCGCGGCTTTATACCGACTTCGGCCTGTTCACCAGCAACGAGGATATTTGCGCCGACGTGAACGAGGTGTTCATCCAGCTCACCGGACTCGGCAAGGCAAGCAAGATGCGCTATCTGTGGCAATCGCCCTTCACCCTGCACGACAAGGTGTTGGAAGCGATCCGCAACGAGACGCTGCTGGCGACGGCCGGGAAGCGTGCCCACATCATCGCCAAGATGAACGCGCTGCTGGAACCGGAAACCATCAACGCGCTGTATGAAGCCTCGCAGGCGGGTGTCAAGGTCGATCTGATCGTGCGCGGCGTGTGCGCCCTGCGTCCCGGGGTCAAGGGGCTGTCGGAGAACATCCGGGTGCGCTCCCTCATCGGGCGCTTTCTCGAGCATTCGCGCATCTTTTATTTTCATCGCGACGGCAAGCACGATGTTTATCTGGCCAGCGCCGACTGGATGGACCGCAACTTCTTCCGCCGTATCGAGACCTGTTTCCCCATCCTCGACAAGAAGCTTAAAAAACGCGTCCTTGACGAGGGCCTGAAGATCAATCTGCAGGACAATGTCCAGGCATGGGAAATGGATCGCAACGGATTCTGGCACCGCAAACGCAGCGGGCGCGGCAAGCCCGTCAATGCGCAAGCGGCGTTGCTGGCCGCAATGGCGAGCGCGCCAGTACAAGATTGAGCGATCGCTAGCACACCACTGGAAACCCTCGCGGGCGAGGTATAAGCTGCACCCGGACGATGCGAAGGGAGAGCATGATGGAGCTGATTCTGTGGCGGCACGCCGAAGCGGAAGACGGCGCACCCGATCTCGAGCGAGCATTGACGCACAAGGGACACAAGCAGGCGGAGAAGATGGCCGCTTTTCTGCGTAACCGGCTGTCCGAACCGATACGCATCCTGGTCAGTCCGGCCAAGCGAACCCAACAGACCGCGCACGCCTTCAGCAAGTCCTTCACCACCGATCCAGCCGTCGGGCCGGGCGCTTCGGCACAGTCGGTATTGCAGGCGGCTGGCTGGCCCGATGCCGAGGGTACGGTGCTGGTGGTGGGGCACCAGCCCGTGCTGGGACAGATCGCCGCGCTCCTGCTGGCCGACTCCGGCAATGGCTTCAGCATCAGGAAGGGTGCGATCTGGTGGCTCAGCCGCCACACCAGCGAGGGCGATTACCAGACCAATCTGCGCCTGGCGATTGCCCCGGAGAATCTTTGATTGGGAGGGTGTGGCTCATGTTTGAATCAGCGGAACTCGGGCACAAGATCGACAAGGCCAGCTATGACAGGGAGGTGCCGCAACTGCGCGAGGACCTCCTCAACGCGCAGTTCGATCTGGCGGAAAAAGGCAAGTTTCAGGTCATCATTCTGGTCGGCGGCGTCGATGGCGCCGGCAAGGGCGAGACCGTCAACCTGCTCAATGAATGGATGGACCCGCGCCACATCCAGGCGCACGCGATGGGCGAGCAATCGGACGAGGAACGGGAGCGTCCCCCCATGTGGCGTTTCTGGCGCGCCCTGCCGCCGAAAGGCAAGATCGGCGTGTTCTTCGGTTCCTGGTACACCGCGCCCATCGTGCGCCGTGTCCTGAAGCAAAGCAGTACCGCCGAGCTCAGCCAGCACATCGAGCGCATCAAACACATCGAGCGCATGCTGACCAACGAGGGCGCGCTGGTGCTCAAGTTCTGGTTCCATCTGTCCAAGGAAGCCCAAAGCAAACGTCTCAAAGCGCTGGAGAAAGACCCCAAGACGCGCTGGCGTGTAACCGCCCAGGATTGGCAGCGCTTCAAGCTGTATGACAAGTTCCGCAAGGTATCGGAGCACACCCTGCGCGAGACCAGCACGGCGGAAGCGCCCTGGGTCGTGGTCGAAGGCAGCGATGCGCGTTACCGCAACCTGACGGTCGGCAAGACTTTGTTGCAGGCGCTGCGCGACCGCCTGGACAACACGGCAAAGCCGGTTGCGCGTGTCGCCCCCTTGCAGCCGCCGATCGATCAGCTCGATGTGCTGGACAAACTCGACATGACGCAGAAGATCGCCAAAAAGAAATTCGACACCGAGCTGGAAAAATATCAGGGCAAGCTGGCGCTGCTCACGCGCGATCCGAAATTCCGCAAGATCTCCGTGATCGCCGTGTTCGAAGGATCGGATGCCGGTGGCAAGGGCGGGGCGATCCGCCGCATTACCGGCGCGCTGGATGCGCGGCATTACCGGATTATTCCGGTGGCCGCGCCGACCGAGGAAGAGCGCGCCCAGCCCTACCTGTGGCGCTTCTGGCGGCACGTTCCGCGCATCGGACGATTCACCATCTTCGACCGTTCCTGGTACGGGCGCGTCCTGGTCGAGCGCGTCGAGAAATTATGCAGCGAAGCCGACTGGATGCGCGCCTACGGCGAGATCAACGACTTCGAAGAACAGCTCGCGGAGAGTGGCGCAGTCGTGGTCAAGTTCTGGTTGGCCATCACCAAGGAAGAACAGTTGCGCCGCTTCAAGGAGCGCGAGAAGATCGGCTTCAAGCGGTTCAAGATCACCGAAGAAGATTGGCGCAACCGCAAGAAATGGGGCGACTACGAAAGCGCGGTGTGCGACATGGTGGATCGCACCAGCACCGAAATCGCGCCGTGGACGCTGGTCGAGGCCAACGACAAGAATTTTGCGCGCATCAAGATTTTGAAAACCCTGTGCGCGCGCATCGAGGCCGCAATGAAGAAAACCAAATAGCCGCGGCTATTTCGCTTCGTCAATCATCTGCGTGGTTTTTAGTTCGACTTCCCGCGCGATTTCAGCCAGCGCCGGACTTTGTGAAAGCGAGGCCAGAATTGCCGCCGGCCTGATCATGCCGATAAGGGTCTTGCCGCCTTCGGTGTAAACCGATATACGGCAAGGCAGGGCCATGTTCAGACGCATATCCTCCGCCATCACTTTGGAGGCCTGCAACGGGTTGCACACCTCGAACACGCGGCATTGGTTGGCGAACTCCACGCCCTTCCCGCGCAACGTATTGCCGATGTCGTGCACATGCAACACGCCAAAGCCGTTGCGTTTCACCGCCGCCTCCAGATCGGCTGCGGCCTGCTCGAAAGATTTTTTGCTCTCAACGGTGTAATACATTTCTGCTCTCCTGAACTAACACATAAGGCCGCGCCACGACAGCCCACACCAGCGCATCGGCTTTATACCACGCCAACGCCTGTTCGTCCGTGATGCGGGCGAGCTGCCCATTCTGCAGCCAGCTTGTCACCTGGGTCGTGTTGTCGCACGATACCTGATAAGCCACTTCCACCAGATCCAGTTCCGCACTCACTGCAATGGCCACGCCGCGCGCGAAATACGGTTGCAACTCGCGCCAGGCGATTTGCGCCGTTTCCAGATTCAATTGGGCGCGGGAAAATTCCTCGGGCGGCATCCTGGCCATGGCGTTCACTTATTCTGTTCCGTCCGTAAAAAATTGTTTTTGACCTCAATGTAATGATCGGCCGAATAGCGCAGATAGTTGATCTCGTCGTCCGTCAGCGCGCGCACGGCCTTCGCCGGTCGCCCCATGTACAACATCCCGCTCTCCAACAACTTGCCGGGCGAAATGAGGCTGCCCGCACCGACCATCACATGGTCGGGGACCACCACGTCGTCCATGACGATGGAGCCCATGCCGATCAGACATTCATTCCCGATACGGCAACCATGCAAAATGACCGAATGCCCCACCGTCACATAGTCGCCGATGATCAGCGGCGAGCCTTCGGGTTTGTCGGCGGTCTTGTGCGACACATGGCACATCGTCAAATCTTGGATATTAGAACCGCGCCCGACCACGATGCGGTTCACGTCGCCGCGCAACACGGTGTTGCACCAGATGGAACTGTCGTCACCCAGCTTCACATCGCCGATGACTTGGCAGGAGGGGTGCAGATAGACACGTTCACCGAGGACGGGGGAAGTGTTGAGGTAGTTGGAGAGTGGCATGGTTATCGGACTAAATTGTTGGCGGATTGCCTGGATTTAATTTTGAAGTGCGACGCCTGACTTGAAGAATACCTGAGCGGGTGTCAGAAATCCAAGCCGTTTTCTCGGTCTGTTATCCGGTCGCTTCATCGCGTGATTGATCTCCTGTTGCGCGAGGATGGTGGAGTCGCGGTTCTTGCCGATCAGAGTGTTGGCTTCCCAATTGTCAATCCGCTTGCGATTTTTGGCGGTCGAGCACCCGGGCGATCTTGCTTTGGCGATGTCCGGCTTTCTACAGGGCGTGAATCTGGTATCGTTCTTCTCGGGTGAAGCGGGTACAGATCATCAGTCCAATATCAACTGGCCGGTCAAAAGGCTCAGAGGCGATCGCAGCTATCCCGCTCGACCCGTCTTGTTCAAAATTGCACTTCATTCTTGAATCCAAAGATGCTTTTGTAAGAATCTGTTTCCGGTATCGACTCAATCATTGCCACGCACCCGGCTTCAAACCATTAAGGGAATACCATGCACGCCACGTTACCGTTACTGCAAGCCACCGAATTTCCTGCCTTGCGCCGTCGCGCGCTGGAGATTCTGCAAGTCAACCTCGGCTATAAATGCAACATGAGTTGCCAGCATTGCCACGTGAATGCTGGCCCGAGTCGCACCGAAATGATGGATGCGGAGACACTGGCTTTGATCCCGCAAGTGCTGGCGGCACGCAATCTGCACACGCTGGATTTGACTGGTGGCGCGCCTGAATTGCATGAAGGATTCCGCGATCTGGTGAAGGCCGCCCGCGTGCAGGGTTGCAAGGTCATTGACCGCTGCAATCTGACCATTTTGTTCGAACCTGGACAGCAAGACTTGGCGCAATTCCTTGCCGACAATCAGGTCGAGATTGTGGCTTCGCTGCCGTGCTACTCGCTGGAAAACGTGGACAAGCAGCGCGGCAAAGGCGCGTTCGACAAAAGCATTCTCGCCCTGCAACAGATGAATAAGTTGGGCTACGGTGTGGCGGGGAGCGGACTGGTGCTGAATCTGGTGTTCAATCCGCAAGGCGCGGTGCTGCCCCCGCCGCAAGCCGCGCTGGAAGCCGATTACAAGCGCGAGTTGTTCGATCACTTCGGCATCGTGTTCAACCAGTTGCTGGCCATCGCCAACATGCCGATCCAGCGTTTCGGCTCGATGCTGATCTCCAAAGGGCAATTCAACGACTACCTGCGCTTGCTGCACGAGAACTTCGCCGCCGCCAATCTCGACACGGTGATGTGCCGCAATCTGGTGAGTGTGGACTGGCAGGGCTTTCTGTACGACTGCGATTTCAATCAGCAACTGGGGCTGGCTTTGCCAGGCAACGGCAGACCGCACTTGCGCGACTTGCTCAATCAGGATTTGCAGCATCATCCCATTCGCGTCGCCGACCATTGCTATGGCTGCACCGCAGGCCAGGGCAGCAGTTGCGGCGGTGCGATCAACCACACAGCAGCAACCCCTTCGCACCAAGCTCTCAAGGATGCGGCATGAAACGCGCCCTCATCATTGCGCTCGTCGTTGCGTTGATCGGCGCGTTCTTCGCGTTCGATCTGGATCGCTACCTGACGCTGGAAGCGCTCAAGCAAGGCCAGCACGATTTCGCCGCGTTGAATGCGCAGTCGCCGTGGCAGGTGGCGGGCGTGTTCTTTGTGCTGTATGTGGTGGCAACCGCTTTGTCGCTGCCCGGCGCGGTGATTCTCACGTTGGCGGCAGGCGCGTTGTTTGGTTTGCTGGAAGGTACGGTGCTGGTGTCGTTCGCATCAAGCATCGGCGCGACGCTGGCCTTTCTCGCTTCGCGCTTTGTGTTGCGCGATGCGGTGCAAAGCCGCTTCGGCGACAAATTGAAGGCAATCAATGACGGCATCGCGCGCGACGGCGCGCTGTATCTGTTCACTCTGCGCCTGGTGCCGATCTTCCCGTTCTTTCTCATCAACCTGTTGCTGGGGCTGACGCCGATGAAGACGCGCACCTTTTACTGGGTGAGCCAGGTCGGCATGCTGGCCGGCACGCTGGTGTTCGTGAACGCGGGCACACAGTTGGCCGCGCTGCAAAGTCTGTCCGACATTCTGTCTCCCGGCTTGTTGCTCTCTTTCGTTCTGTTAGGAGTGTTTCCCATGATTGCCAAAAAAATCACCACCTGGCTGCAACGCCGTCGCGTGTATGCCAAGTGGAATCGTCCAGAAAAATTCGACCGCAACCTGATCGTCATCGGCGGCGGCGCGGCGGGGCTGGTGTCGGCGTATATCGCGGCGGCGGTGAAGGCGAAAGTCACGCTGATCGAGACGCACAAGATGGGCGGCGATTGCCTGAACTACGGCTGCGTGCCGAGCAAGGCGCTGATCAAGAGTGCAAAGCTGGCCAATCTGATTCGCCACGGCGAGCACTACGGTCTGAACGCGGGCGCACCCGAATTCAGTTTTCGCAAAGTGATGGCGCGCGTGCATCAAGTCATCAGCGAGGTCGCGCCACACGACAGTGCAGAGCGTTACACCAGCCTCGGTGTGGAAGTGCTGAACGGCTATGCGCGCATCACCGACCCGTGGACGGTGGAGATCAAATTGAATGACGGCACGACGCAAAAACTCACCACGCGCAGCATCGTCATTGCCACCGGCGCGCGCCCCTTCGTGCCGCCGCTGCCTGGGCTGGACGAGGTGGGTTACGTCACCAGCGACACGCTGTGGTCCACCTTCGCCGAACTGGATGCTGCGCCAAAACGTCTGGTGGTACTGGGCGGCGGCCCCATCGGTTGCGAGCTGGCGCAGAGTTTTGCGCGGCTGGGTTCAACCGTAATGCAGATTGAAATGGGCGCACGCATTCTGGTGCGCGAAGATGAGGAAATCTCGGAACTGGCGCGTGCATCGCTCACCGCCGACGGCGTGGAAGTGCTGACCGACCACAAGGCGGTGCGCTGCGAGAAGGACGGCGAGCACAAATACATCGTGGTGGAACATGACGGTCAAGCGCGCCGCATTGAATTCGATGCACTGATCGCGGCGGTCGGGCGCAGTGCACGCCTCAAGGGTTTCGGCCTGGAAGAGCTGGGCATCCCCGTCCAGCGCACCGTCACCACCAACGACTATCTGGAAACGCTGTATCCCAACATCTTTGCTGCGGGCGATGTGGCCGGGCCGTACCAGTTCACCCACACCGCCGCGCATCAGGCGTGGTATGCGGCGGTGAATGCGCTGTTCGGAGACTTCAAGCGCTTCAAGGTGGACTACTCGGTCATCCCCTGGGCAACCTTCATCGAACCGGAAGTGGCGCGCGTCGGCCTCAACGAACAGGAGGCGCGCGAGCGGGGCATCCCCTACGAGGTGGTGAAGTTCAACAACGAAGAACTCGATCGCGCCATCGCCGACGGCACCGCGCACGGCTTCGTCAAGGTGCTCACCGTTCCCGGCAAGGACAAGATTCTCGGCGTGACGATCGTGGGCGAACACGGGGGCGACCTGTTGGCAGAATTTGTGCTGGCGATGAAGCACGGGCTGGGATTGAACAAGATACTCGGCACCATCCATACCTATCCGACGCTGGCAGAAGCCAACAAATATGCCGCCGGCGAATGGAAGCGCGCGCATGCGCCGCAGCGCGTGCTGGCCTGGCTGGCGCATTTTCACACTTGGCGGCGCGGATAAAGACAACGCAGGAACCACCATGAAAGAACTCGTCAATCAGTTGTTTGGCCTGTTTTCCCAGTACGGCTATGCGGCGGTATTTGTCGGCGTGATGCTGGACAACGCCGGTATTCCGATGGCGGGCGAATTAACTCTGCTGCTGTCGGGCAGCCTGGTCGCCAGCGGCAGTTTTCATCTGCCTCCCATCATTATGACGGGCGCATTGGCCGCGCTGGTCAGTGATTTGCTGTGGTACAGCATCGGCCGTCTGGGAGCCGCGCACTTGATACGCCTCTATTGCCGCGTCAGTTTTGGCTCCGGTGCCTGCCATGCCCATACCGAGCAAATGATGCAAAAATTCGGTCCAAAAAACCTGATTTTTGCGCGCTTTATTCCGGGCTTCCGCACCTTCGCCGCCCCGATGGCCGGCATCTCGCGGCTGCCGTTGGGTCAATTCATCCTGTTCGACAGCATCGGAGCCGTGCTGTGGGCAACGGTGGTGAGCAGCGGTGGCTGGTTGCTGGCCGATCAAATCAACGGCGTGGTCGGGCAACTGGAAGGCGTGCGCGATGGGGTCCTGCTGGTGGCCGGGCTGATGCTGCTGGTTTTCATCGTATTGAAACTCTGGATCCGCAAACGGCACGGCCGCGCGGATGCGAACGCCATCATTGCCGCCAACGGTAATACTTAACCCGTGTCCGCCCTCATGGTTCCGTCCCCCGCCCTCTCCATCATCGTCCCCATGCTCAATGAGGCGGCACAATTACCGGACTTGTTTGCCCATTTGCTGCCGCTATGCCGGGGTGGCTGCGAAGTCATCTTTGTCGATGGCGGCAGCCGCGATGGTTCTTCCGATCTCGCTGCCGTTGCCGGATTTACCGTGGTGCACGCCGCGCGTGGCCGGGCGCACCAGATGAATGCCGGCGCCGCTCGCGCCAGCGGCAAGGTGCTGTTGTTTCTGCATGCCGATACACGTTTGCCGCCTGCCGCAGCGCAGCTGATCGCACAGGCCCTGGCACGGGAACAATACTGCTGGGGCCGATTTGACGTGTGTATCACCGGGCATTCCCGCATGTTGCGCGTGATCGCGCACCTGATGAACTGGCGCTCGCGCCTGACCGGCATCGCCACCGGCGATCAGGCCCTATTCGTGCGGCGTGATGTGTTCCAGCACCTGCAGGGCTTTCCCGAACAGCCGCTGATGGAAGATGTGGAGCTGTGCAAACGCCTGAAGTCTTTCTCGCATCCTGCCTGCCTGCGCCAATGCGTGACGACCGCGGGTCGCCGCTGGGAGACGCACGGCGTGTGGCACACCATCCTGCTGATGTGGTGGCTGCGCTGGGCTTACTGGCGCGGCACGGACGCGGTTGAATTGGCGAGGTTGTACCGATGAGCACCCCAGCCCACTCACCCGTGCGCATCATCATTTTCGCCAAAGCCCCGTTGGCGGGATTCGCCAAGACGCGGCTGATTCCCGCGCTGGGGGCAAGCGGTGCGGCCGCCCTGGCGAGGGAAATGTTGCTGCATACCGTCCATGCCGCGCTGGAAAGCCGGGTGGGCAGTGTCGAATTATGTGCAACGCCGGCCGTGACCGAAGTGGCGGCCTGGTCCGCCCTCGGGCTGCCGGCGGATATCATCATTTCGGAGCAGGGTGACGGCGAACTCGGCGAACGGCTGGCCCGGGCGGCGCAGCGCAGTATCGAACGCGGGGAGTGCGCGATATTGATCGGCACCGATTGTGTGGAAATGTCACCGCAACTGCTGCATGACGCGAGAGATGTCCTGTTTAATCACGACGCGCTTTTGCATTGCACTGCGGACGGCGGCTATGCCCTGCTTGGGTTAAATCGCTTCAGCACCACCCTCTTCAACGACATCCCATGGAGCACCAACGCCGTCGCCACCACGACGCTGGCACGCCTGGCACAATTGGGCTGGTCGGTGCATGTCGGGCAAATGCTGCACGATGTGGATGAGCCGCAGGACCTTAAATATCTGAATCTAGAATGGAGTGATCGTATTGTTGCATAGAACGGTTTTATTCACGCTTGGGGTTGTTGCCATGCTGGCACAGGCAAACGAAATTGTCGGGACGGACACTGCTGCAATTGAGTTCGGACCCATTCCAGAGCCTTGGCGGATTTTACAACTCAGCAAGGATGTCGATCCTACGGACTACCGGATGGCGCACTGGCAAGGGGTGCTGGCGATCGAGGCGCGCGCCAACAACAGCATGGCCCTCCTGGCTCGTCCGCTCACGGTGGATCTGAATGCCACGCCGGTACTGTGTTGGCGCTGGCGCGTGGATGCGCCGCTCGTCAGCGCCAACATGTCAACCAAGGCAGGCGACGATTACGCCGCGCGCGTGTATGTGTCATTCACCCTGCCGCAGGAAGAACTTGGCTTTGTGCTGCGGAATAAACTCAAATTGGCGCGCGCGATATGGGGCGATGCCGTGCCGGATGCCGCGCTGAATTATGTGTGGGACAACCGCCATTTGGTTGGCACGCGCCAACCGAATGCCTATACCGACCGGGCGCGCATGATTGTGGCCCAATCCGGCTTTGCCAACGCGGGGAAATGGATGGTGGAGCGACGAGATGTATTGCAGGATGTGATCGCGGAGTTTGGCCAGCCGCGCGCCCGTCTGACCCAGCTCGCCGTCGCTTCCGATACCGATAACACGGGTGAAACCGCGCATGCCGGATTTGCCGATTTTCAATTTGTGGCAAGAAACGCGGCCTGCACGCTTTAACAAACGGTTGACGGAAGCAGGAGAGGCCTAACTTCTAGTTTTCATATGCCAACATCGGGCGCGCGGATTGCCATCAACCGGCAGATATGGAAAGTTGACCGCCGCCTTGAACGTGCCCCACGGAGCACCTTACGTGCGGTTGCTTCCCGCCACGATCCGGTATTCGAACAAACGGCATTCGATGGCGCCGTTGTAAAGCGGAATGCGCCTGGACGGCGTCAGGCGCATCAGTTTGACGATGCGCAGGTCGGCGGTGAACAGCCAGGCGCTCCAGCCGCCGAAGCGTTGTTTCAGCGCGTCGCCCAGTTGCGGGTACAGCTCGGCCAGTTCGTCCTCGTCGCCCATGCGCTCGCCGTAGGGCAGGTTCGCGACCAGGATGCCTTCTTTCTCGGGCGGTGACGCCTCCAGCGCGTTGCACTGTTTCAGATCGACCGTTTCGCGGATACCCGCCTCTTCCAGATTCTGGTGCGCCGCCTTGAGCGCGTCGCCATACAGATCGCTGCCATAGATCGGCAGTTCGCTCACCGGCTGTTGCGCGGCGAGCGCGGCTGCGCGCAGCGCATTCCAGGTTTTGGCGTCGAAGTTCTTCAGGTGCTCGAACGCGAAATGGCGGCCGATCCCGGGCATGATGTTGAGCGACATCTGGGCAGCCTCGATGAGAAAAGTGCCACTGCCGCACATCGGGTCGAGCAGCGGGGTGCCGGGCTGCCAGCCGGTCATCTTCAAGATGCCTGCGGCCAGATTCTCGCGCAGCGGCGCGATGTTGGTATGCGTGCGCACCCCGCGCTTGTACAGCGCATCGCCGGAGGTATCCAGATACAGGGTGAACTGCTCGCCCTGAAAGAAGGCGTGGATGCGCATGTCGGGATCGAGCTTGGCCACGCTGGGACGCGCGTTCTTTTCCTTGCGGAATTTATCGCACACCGCGTCCTTGATCTTGAGCGTGATGAATTCCAGGCTCTTCAGCGGGCACTTGATCGCGGTGACCTTGACCAGAATGGTGTTGCCCACGTCGAACCAGCGCGGCCACGGCAGGTCGTACACGGCCTGGTACACGTCCTGCTCGTTGCGGTACGGCATGGCATCCTTCACGCGCCACAGGATGCGCGAGGCCAGGCGGCTTTGCAGGTTGGCGCGATAGCACAGCAGCCAGTCGCCGGCAAAGCCGACACCGCCGGCACTGGGGCGGACGTTGTCCGCACCAAATCCGCCCAACTCATCGGCCAGGAGCTTTTCCAGTCCGCGCGGACAGGTCGCAAAAAAATCAGGCATTCAATTTTCCAAAAAACAACTCGGCCACTGATGCACACGGATGAAACACGGATAACGCCGCCTTCATCCGCGTGGATCCCTGTGCCTCAGTGGCTAAAAGGGTTTTACCACCACCAGTATCACCACTGCCAGCAGCACCAGCACCGGCACTTCGTTGAAAAAGCGGAACCACACATGATTGCGGGTGTTGCGGTCGGCGGCGAATTCACGCACCAGATGGCCGCAATAGAAGTGATACCCGACCAAGCCCGCGACGAGCGTGGTCTTGGCATGCAACCAGCCGCCGCTGAAACCGTAGCCGAACCACAGCCACAGACCGGTAATCACCGCCAGCGCGCCGATGGGCGTGACAAAACGGTACAGCTTGCGCTCCATCAGTTTCAGGCGCTCGCGCACGGCCGGCTCTTCGGCCATCGCATGGTTGACGAAGATGCGCGGCAGATAGAACAGCCCGGCGAACCAGCTTACGACGAACACGATATGAAAGGCTTTCAACCACAACATGATTCAACTCCTTAAAAAAACCTGGATGCTGCCCGCGCCTTCCAGTTTAGCGGGACAGGCGACGACGAAACAGCACCAGAGAAAGATAAAAACCGCATGCGGTATAACCGAGCAACACCGCGATATGGAGCAGGGCCTGCGGCGGCACGCTGCCGCTCATCAGGGGGCGCGCCAGTTCCACCGCATGCGTCAGCGGCAATCCGCCCGCCAGCATTTGCAGGCCCGGCGGCAATTGTGTCACCGGAAAAAAAACGCCGCATAGTAGCATCATCGGCGTGATCACCAGGGTGAAGTAGTACATGAAAAAATCATACGCCGGCGCCAGTGCGGTGACGATCAGACCGATGGCGGCAAAGGTCAGCCCGATCAGCAAAGACAGCGGGATCATCCACAGCGACAGGGGCGCATGCGACAGGCCGAGCAGCCAGATCACCAGCAGCACCGCCGCGCCGGACATCAGCGCCTTGCTCGCCGCCCACAGCATCTCGGCCAACACGACATCGTCAAGCGAGACTGGCGTGTTGAGAATCGCTTCCCACGTGCGCTGTTCGTGCATGCGCGAAAACCCCGAATACAGGGCTTCAAAACTGGCGCTGTTCATCGCCGAATAGCACAGGGTCCCCGCTGCCAGAAAGTTGATGTAAGGCATGCCGCCCATCTCGGGCAGCAGGCTGCCGAGCCCGTAACCCAGGCCGAGCATGTAGATCACCGGGTCGGCCAGATGGCCGAGGATGGAGGGCGCGGCAACCTTGCGCCAGACCAGCCAGTGGCGGCGCCAGATGGGCAGGAAGCGCAGGCTCAGGTGGGGCAGGCTGTAAAAATGGCCATTCATGCTTTTCGATCCGCCTCCACTGCCGCCAGCGCGCGCTCGGGCGCCACCACTCCCACGCCGCGCTCGTACACGCAGCCTTTGGATGTGCCCTCCGCCATGACGCGATCGCCTACGAGGAAGCGGTGGGCCATGTAGAAATATTTCTCGTCCCAGTGCAGCACTTCGAGGCTCACCTGATAAGGCTGGAACAGGTTGAGCGGTTTTTTGTAGGTCATGGTGTGTTCGGCGATGACCGGGATCCAGTTGCGCCTGAACATCGCTTTCAGCAGGCCGGTGCGCGCAAACACATCCACCCGGTTGAGGTCGCAGATGGTCAGATAGCGGCCATTGTTCATGTGGAAATTGATGTCGATGTCATTGGGCAACACGCGCAGGTTCAGCGTGCTGGCGAGACCATCCCGTTCCATGCGCGGCAGGAAGAAGGCGCGGCCAATGACCCACAGCATGCGGAAAATCAGGTTCATTCCCGCATCTCCCGTCCGGTAAGTTTCAGAAACACATCTTCCAGATTTGCCGGGCGATGCACAAAGCGCAGTTCTTTCTGCATTTGCAGATGTTCCAGCAGCGGTTGCGCGTCGCGCACATAGCAGAACACCGATTCGCCGCTCACCTCAAAACGCTGCGAGAACGCGATCGCGGCCTGCGCCGCCCAGGCCGCTGCCGGTTCGCCGAACACCTCCACCACCTGCGGCTCGATGTGCATCTCGATCAATTCGCGCGGACTGCCCTGCGCGATCAGGCACCCTTTGTCGAGCACCGCGAGGTGATGGCACAGGCGCTCGGCCTCGTCCATGAAATGGGTGGTGAGCAGCAGCGTTTTGCCCTGCCGCGTCAATTCGCGCAGGCGCTGCCAGATCAGGTGGCGCGCCTGCGGGTCGAGCCCGGTGGTCGGCTCGTCGAGGAAAATGACATCGGGGTCGTTCACCAGCGCGCGCGCCAGCGTGAGGCGCCGCTTCATGCCGCCGGACAATGTCGGCACCTTGGCATCGCGCTTGTGGGTGAGGCTGGCGAATTCCAGCAGCGCGGGAATGCGCGCTTCAATTTCCGCATCCTTCAAGCCAAAGTATCGCCCGTACACCAGCAGGTTCTCGGCCACGCTGAAGTCGGGGTCGAGGTTGTCCATCTGCGGGACCACGCCGACGCGGATGCGCGCCTCGCGCGCCGCCTGCGGCACCGGCAGGCCGAGCAGGGTGGCACTTCCGGCATCCGGCTCGATCAGGCCGAGCAGCATGCGCAAGGTGGTGGTCTTGCCCGCCCCGTTCGGGCCCAACAGGCCGAAGCACTCGCCGCTCTGGATGGCGAGGTCGAGTCCGTCCACCACGCGATGGCCGGCGTAGGACTTTTGTAACCCGGAAGCTTTGATGACTGCATTCATTCTTTAGAACCCTTTTGCCACAGCGTTCACAGAGAAGTCTGTGTTTGGTATTTCTCTGTGCGCTCTGTTTCCTTTGTGGCTGATTTGCTTTTGACTCACAACTCGACTCCGCTGAAATGCCGCTTCACGATGTCGCGCAACTGCGTCAGCCGTCCGTGGAAGAAATGCCCGGCGTCGGGCAACACCACAATCGGCAGGTGTTGTGGCCGCGCCCAGGCCAGCGCATCGGCCAGCGGCACCACCTCGTCGTGTTCGCCGTGGATGACCAGGGTGTCCGGCACCACGGCGGGCATGGCGAAACGTCCCACGGCAGGCGCGGCCAACACCAGATGTTGCGGCTTCAGTTTTTGCGCGGCGCGCGCGGCCACGTACCCGCCGAAGGAAAATCCGGACAGCAGCAGCGGCAGGGCTTCCCCGAACTGTTCCTGGGCATAACGCGCGACGGCGGCCAGGTCTTCCGTTTCCCCTTCGCCGCCGTCAAATTCTCCCTCGCTCGCACCCACGCCGCGAAAATTGAACCGCAGCGCCACGCAGCCCAGTTCGGAGAACGTCTTGCCCAGCGTTACTGCAACCTTGTTTTCCATGGTGCCCCCCATTGTCGGCAGCGGATGCGCCACCACCGCGACGGCGCGCGGCGCACCGTCGGGGATGTGTGCCACCCCTTCGAGATGCCCCGCCGGACCGGACAGCGAGAATTTTTGCAGTGCGATCGCCATCAGATTTTCAGGCGCTCGACGATTTTGCCGTTTTTCAGGTGCGACTCGATGATCTCGTCCAGGTCTTTTTCGTCCACGTAGGTGTACCAGACCCCTTCGGGATAAACCACGATCACCGGGCCGTCGTCGCAACGATCCATGCACCCCGCCGAATTGATGCGGACGCGGTTCTCGCGGCCGGAGAGTCCCAGCGCCTTGACCCGATCCTTCACATAATCGCGCGCCTTCTGCGCCCCGCGATTGTTGCAGCAATCTTCCCCGGTTGCGCGCTGGTTGGTGCAGAAAAACACGTGTTTGTCGTAATACGGTGTCATCGAAATCTCCTGTTGTGATCGAGAATACGTTGGTGCGCCAGCCCGAGGTAAAGCCATAGCAGCAGGGGAAACAGCACCGATACGGTTTGCGCCATGCGGTTGAGATTGCGCAAATGGCCGTAGTGCCAATGATAAAGCTGCATGGCGGCCGATGGTGCGTCGCTGTCCATCACCCTGAACACCAGCAGCATATAGCCTCCGGCCGTCAGGAACAGCAGCGGCAGCAACTGCGTGCCGCGCAGGCAGGCGCTCAGCCCCAGCAACACCAGCCCCAGCACCAGTCCCAGCATGGTTTCGCCATTGAGCCACAACATGAGCGCCCAAGATTTCAGCAACACGGCCGCCATGATGAATTTGCCCAGCGCCACCCCGCACAAAATGAGGAGCAGCGAGGATACAGCGGCACGCTGGTGGCGGAACAACGTCAGCAGCAGCATTCCGGCCAGCCAGAGATTGAGCGCCACGGCGAGACCGCCCAGGGGGCTGAACGAAACTTCCGCCAGGGCGGGGAATGCCGGCGTTGCGGTAATGAACACATTGCCCAGCATCGGCAGGGACGGATTGATCTGCGCGAACATCCACAACACGGTCAGCGCCAGGCCGAAGTCCACCCCCGCCCCGCGCTGCAACAGATCGATGCGCCAGCGGGTGATCCGGGCAAACCAGGCTTGGGGCGCAATGATCACCGCCAGCAGTGCGCCGCAAAAAGCGCCCGCGCCGTTGGTCAGCACATCGATCAGGGCGCTGGCGCGGGAGGGCAGGAAGTACTGCACATACTCCATCAGCCCCGACAGCAGCAGCCCCCCCAGGGTGGCGAATAACAGGCTGCGCCGGATGTTCTGGCGGGTCATGAGGGTGAGCGCCAACAACAGGCCCAGCGGCAAATAGGCCAGCCAGTTGGTCAGGGCATCGAACGCGGTATAGGCCTGCTGCAGAGGGGTTGCCAGCACGTGCCGGAAATCGCTTTCCGGCACGTGCCAGCCCACAAACGGCGACAGGCTTGCATACACGATCATCAGCACATAGCAGGCCAGCAGATATCGACGCAACAAGGCGCGGCGCGTGGAAAACACCTCTTGGCTCAAATAGGGGGCGGCAGGCACAAAATTTGTCTCATCCAAGTTGACACCACGGTTGGGGTAGAAAAGAATGCGCCCCGCAGTTAAAAAAATATAACGATATTTCACGAAATATCCGGGAGGAGATTATGGCATACCTGCACTGGTCCAATGATTTGGACACAGGGATAGAGGTCATCGACACGCAGCATCATCGCATCGTCGAACTGATCAACGAACTGAATACCGCCAACGAGACAGGCGACCCCGCCGTCATCAAGCACGTGCTGACCGAGCTCGTCGATTACACCCTGTCGCATTTCAGCTTCGAAGAGGAATTGCAGCTCAAGGCAAACTACCCCTTCTACAAGGCGCACAAGCGCGTGCACGAGATTTTCACCAAACGCGTGGGTGAATTCCAGCAGCGCGCGGCGGCCGGCGAGAACGTGGTCCCCGAAGTGCTCAGCATGCTGAAGACGTGGCTGGTCAACCACATCAAGGGGGACGATGCCGACTATGTGGACGACGTGGTCAAGTCGCTCGGCGTCGAACTGAAACAAGCCAAAACAACGGGGGGCTGGCTGGGCGGCATGCTGAAGAAATTCTTCGGCTGAACCGGATCGTTCTGCCGCCTTCACCCCGCAATTACTGCAAAGACAGGACATGCAAAAAATAATCTGGTCGGAAAAACTGGCGACCCACATCCCCTTGATCGACGAACAACATCGCCGGATCGTCGAGCTCATCAACGAATTGCAGGGCAACCTCGAGCGCGGCGAATTGACCCTGGCCAACCAGACGCTGGCTCTCTTGGTCGAGCACAAGGTTGCCCACTGCGCCTACGAGGAAAGGCTGTTGAAAGAATCAGGCTACCCCTTCCTCAAGCCGCACAAGCATGCTCACGATGAATATATCGAGGAATGCCGCGCCTATCTGCGGCGCGCGCAGCAGGGCGAATATGTCGCGCAGAAGGCGCTGGCGCTCGTCAAACCCTGGATGGTCAGCCATATCCAGGGCGAAGACCTGGATTACGCGCACTTTGTAAAACAACACCACGACAAAGGCGCCGAGCCGACCGTGCCGTGGCACTTGCGTACCCTGAACCGGTTTTTCCCGAACCGGGAAAAGTGAGCGGTCCGCCGGTGATCCGGCGAACCCATCGCGCGCTGCCGATTGCCAGACAGGCTGCTAGTGAAGTGTTGCGCGCTATCTGGAACTTATGTCAATGCGCGGGAAAGCCTGTGTGGGTCGGACTTCAGTCCGACCCACAAATGTTCGAAATAAGTGCCATCAAGAATGCAACACTGCACTAGTGCGCCTCGTCCCAGTTCTGCCCCTCGCCCAATCCCACCTCCAGCGGTACCTTGAGTTCGGCAACGCCGCACATCAGCGCGCGCAGTTCAGCTTTCACGACGGACAATTCGCCCTGTGGCACTTCCAGCACCAGTTCGTCATGCACCTGCATGATGAGCTGGGTTGCCAACTTCTCTTTCTCCAGCCAATCCTGCACCGCGATCATCGCCAACTTGATGAGGTCGGCGGCGGTGCCCTGCATCGGCGCATTGATCGCCGCGCGCTCGGCAGCCTGTCTTCTCATGCCGTTGGCCCCGTTGATCTCGGGCAACCACAATCTGCGCCCGAACCAGGTCTCGACGAACCCTTGCGCTTTCGCCTGTTCGCGCGTGCTGTCCATGTAGCGTTTCACCCCGGGGTAACGCGCAAAATAAAGGTCGATGTATTGCTGCGCGGCTGCCCGCTCGATGCCGAGCTGACCGGCCAGGCCGAAGGCCGACATGCCGTAGATGAGGCCGAAGTTGATGACCTTGGCGTAACGGCGCTGCTCGCTGCTCACCGCGTCGAGCGCAACGTTGAACACTTCGGCGGCGGTGGCGCGGTGGATGTCCTCGCCGGCCGCAAAGGCTTTCAGCAATCCTTCGTCGCCGGACAGGTGCGCCATGATGCGCAACTCGATCTGCGAATAATCGGCGGAGACGATGCGGCTGCCTTGCGGCGCGATGAAGGCTTCGCGGATGCGGCGGCCTTCGGGGGTGCGCACCGGGATATTCTGCAGGTTGGGATCGCTCGATGCCAGGCGCCCGGTCACGGCCACGGCCTGCGCGTAGCTGGTGTGCACGCGGCCGGTCTTGGCATTCACCATCTGCGGCAGTTTGTCGGTATAGGTGGATTTGAGTTTCGCCATGCCGCGATGCTCGAGCAGGATTTTCGGCAGCGGATAATCCAGCGCGAGCTCCTGCAACACTTCCTCGTCCGTCGAACGCGCACCCGTGGCCGTCTTCTTTTTGGCCGGGATGCCCAGCTTGTCGAACAGGATCTCCTGCAACTGCTTGGGCGAAGCGAGGTTGAACGGCTGCCCGGCCAGTTCGAACGCCTGCTGCTCGATCTCGTTTATCCGCAAGCCCAGCTCGTGGCTTTGCCGCGAGAGTTTGCCGCTGTCGATCAGCACGCCGTTGCGCTCCATCTTGAACAATACTTCTCGCACCGGAATCTCGATGTCGCGGTACACCTCGGCCAATCGGCCCTGCAACTGCGGCGACAGCGTGTTGTGTAATTGCAGGGTGATGTCGGCATCCTCTGCCGCGTACTTCGTCGCCGTTTCGACATCGACCTGATCGAAGCCAATCTGCTTGGCGCCCTTGCCCACGATATCGGTGTAGCTGAGGGTGCTCATGCCGAGATGGCGCAGCGCGAGATTGCCCAGTTCGTGCGGCTTGTGCGATTCCAGCACATAGGATTGCAGCAGGGTGTCCTCGGCGATGCCGCGCAGGTTGACGCCGTGGTTGGCAAAGATATGCTGGTCGTATTTGAGGTTCTGGCCGAGCTTCTTGTGCTGCCCGCTTTCCAGCCAATGCCGCAATATTTGCAACGCCTGTTCGCGCCCGAGCTGGTCCGGCGCGCCGGGATAGTGGTGCGCCAGCGGCAGATAGGCGGCCTGGTGCGGATCGATGCAGAAGGAAATGCCGACCAGTTGCGCGGTCATCGGATCCAGGCCGGTGGTCTCGGTGTCGAGGCTCACCAGCGGTGCCGCCCCCAGTTTTTCCAGCCAGGCATCAAGTTGGCTTGCGGTGAGGAGGGTTTCGTAATGGGAGGTGTCGTTCTGGAACAGGTCTTGCGGCGCTGCGGGTTGCGAGAAGTCGCGCTGCGCGGTGCTGCCCGCGGCGCGCGGCTTGGGGGCAGACGCATTGCCGGTCAGCTCGCGCATCAGGGTGCGGAAGCCGAAGCGTTCATACAGGGCTTGCAGTTTTTCGGTATCGGCAGCGGGCGCGACCAGTTCGTCGAAATGTTTGGGAAGCTGAACGTCGCATTTCACCGTGACCAGTTGTTTGCCCATGGGCAGCCATGCCAATGCATCGCGCAGGTTGTTGCCGACCGCGCCTTTCACGTCATCGGCATGCGCGATCAGGTTGTCCAGCGTGCCGTATTCTGCCAGCCATTTGACGGCAGTCTTGGGTCCGCACTTGGGCACGCCGGGCACGTTGTCCACGGTGTCGCCGACCAGCGCGAGGTAATCCACGATGCGCTCGGGCGGCACGCCGAACTTGGCGGTAACGCCGGCGACATCCAGTCGCTCCTCGCTCATGGTGTTCACCCACAGCGTACGATCATCCACCAGTTGCGTGAGGTCCTTGTCGCCGGTGGAAATGATGCAGCGCGCGCCGTTGCGCGAAGCTTCGCGGGCCAGCGTGCCGATCACGTCGTCTGCCTCCACACCGTCCACCATCAGGATGTTCCAGCCGGCGGCGGCCACGACCTCGTGCAGCGGCTCGATCTGCGCGCGCAGGTCGTCCGGCATCGGGGGCCGATGCGCCTTGTATTCGGGGAACCAGTCGTCGCGGAACGTCTTGCCCTTCGCATCGAACACACAGGCGCTATAATCCGCCGGGAAATCGGCGCGCAGCCGGCGCAGCATGTTGAGCACGCCGTGGATGGCGCCGGTCGGTTCGCCCTGCGGGCTGCGCAGATCGGGCATGGCGTGGAAAGCGCGGTAGAGATAGGACGAGCCGTCCACCAACAACAGGGTTTTCATCTTTCAGGGATCCGCTATGAACAACGAAATGAAACTGCCGCCGGCGCAATCGCCCGAATTGATGCAGTCGAAGGAGTCGTGGCGGGTGTTCGGCATTATGTCAGAATTCGTCTCCGCCACCGAACGCCTCTCCAACATCCATCCGGCAGTCAGCCTGTTCGGCAGCGCGCGCACCCCGCACGACCATCCGTACTACCAACTGGCCGAAGAAATCTCGCGCCTGTTGTCCGATGCGGGTTTCTCGGTCATCTCCGGCGGCGGTCCCGGCATCATGGAGGCGGCCAACAAAGGGGCGTTTTACGGCAAGTCGCCCAGCGTCGGTCTCAACATCCAGTTGCCGCACGAGCAGCACAACAACCCCTACCAGAACATCAGCCAGACCTTCCATCATTTCTTCACGCGCAAGGTGATGTTCGTCAAATTCGCCAGCGCCTATGTGGTGATGCCCGGCGGTTTCGGCACGCTGGACGAATTGATGGAAGCGCTGACGCTGGTGCAGACCGGCAAGACGCGGCGCATCCCGATCATCCTGGTCGGCAGCCGCTTCTGGGGCGGGATGGTGGACTGGATCCGCAACAGCCTGCTCACCGAAGGCATGATCAATCCCGGCGACATCGACCTGCTGCAGGTCATCGACGCGCCGGAACAGGTCGTGGCCGCCATCTTCAAGCACTATGAAACACGCGGCTTCGAGCCTTCGGCGGCGGAACGCGAAATGCAACTCAACCTTTGACCACGGAAACCATCATGCGCCTTCTCGTCCTGTGCATTGCCTGCCTGCTGACCCCGCTCGCCCAAGCGGCCGAACAACCGCAAATCCCGCCCAGCGTGAGCGGCGACGCCACCGACCAGCCCGCCGTGACCATCTCGCGCGAAGCCGGACAGACGGTGGAGGAATACCGCGCCAACGGCAAGCTCTACATGATCAAGATCACGCCGAAACACGGTGTGCCCTACTATCTGGTGGATGATCTCGGTGATGGCAAGTTCTCGCGCCATGAAGGTCTGGATTCCGGCCTGCGCGTGCCGCGCTGGACCTTGTTCAGTTTTTGACGGTCAAGACAAATGGCCGTATTCACCCGCGTCACCGATGCCGACATCACGGCATGGCTGTCCCACTATTCCCTCGGCACCCTGCTGGAATTGCAAGGCATCCCGTCCGGCATCGAGAACACCAATTATTTCGTCACCACCAGCAACGGCCGTTTCGTGCTCACGCTGTTCGAGAAACTCACCGCGTCCGAGCTGCCTTACTACCTGAACCTGATGGCGCACCTGGCGCGGCACGGCATCCCCTGTCCGGCGCCGGTGGCAGACCGCGATAACCGCTTCCTCGGCGAGCTGAACGGCAAGCCGGCCTGCATCGTCAGCCGCCTGCACGGCAAGTCGGTCACCCAGCCGACCGCGGCGCACTGCGCCGCCGTGGGCGCGATGCTGGGACAGATGCACCTGGCCGGACAGAGCTTCGGCGAGCGGATGGAAAACCCGCGCGGCGCGGCCTGGCGCGCCAACGCTGCCGCCGAGGTCGCGCGTTTCCTGCCGGCGGAAGCGCGGGCGTTGCTGGCGGATGAAGTCGCCCTGCACGCGCGCACGAACGGCGCCACCTTGCCGCAGGGCGTGATTCACGCCGACCTGTTTCGCGACAATGTGCTGATGGACGGAGAGCGCGTCGGCGGGCTGATCGATTTTTATTTTGCCTGCAACGACGCGCTGCTGTACGACGTGGCAATCACAGCCAACGACTGGTGCATGGGGGCGGCGGGGACGCTCGACGCGACGCGCGCCCGCGCCCTGTTGCGCGCCTACCAGGCGGTGCGCCCGTTCACGGCGGAAGAAGCAGAGGCCTGGCCGCTGATTCTGCGCCGGGCGGCATTGCGTTTCTGGCTGTCGCGCCTGTACGATCTGCACCTGCCGCGCGACGGCGAGCTGGTCAATGCACACGATCCGGCGCACTTCGAGCGCATTTTGCGCCAGCACATTGCACATACAAAAACGGTCTGGTTATAAGAGAACACCATGGAAATTCGCAAATTGAAAGCCGCGCGCGGCTGGCTGTGGATCCGGCATGCTTACCAGCTTCTGCTGCGCAACCCGCTGCTCGGTATCAGCGGCGCACTCGCCAGCACCCTGGCCGTGTTTGCCGTGCTGCTGCTGCCGCTGTTGGGCCCGCTGCTGGCGATCGCCCTGCTTCCCATCATGCTGGCAGGCTACATGCGGCTCTGCCGCGCGCTGGAAGAAAATGAACCGGCCGATCTGTCCCTGCTGCTCGCCGGATTCAGGCAACACACGCGCAGCCTGATCACGCTCGGCGCAATGTTGATGCTGGGCATGTTCTTCATCTCCACCCTGATGGTGTTTGTCGGCGGCGCAGGGTTTGCCTCTGTGATGGAACAGGTCCACGGCGCGCAGGACATGCAAGTGCTGGTGGAGGCGCTGAATAATGCCGACAGCCAGGTCGCGCTGGCGCTCCTGCTTGGCTTCTCGCTGCTGCTGGTGCTGGTCGTTGCGTGGCAATACGCGCCGATCCTGGTGTTCTTCAGCGGCATCTCGCCGTGGCTGGCGCTGCAGGCCAGTTTCCTCGGCACGCTGCGCAACATCATTCCCTACACGGTGTACAGCCTCATCATGCAACTGGTCGCAGTGGTGCTCGGCATCCTGCCCTACGGCCTGGGCATGATTCTGCTGCTGCCCCTCGGCCTGGTCTCGCTCTATGTCAGCTACCGCAACATCTTTCCCTGGCTGGACGAACCGCAACCCGCCATTCCCCAAGGTGACTGACCCATGCAATATCCAGCCGATGCCCGCGCCCTGCAACGCGCCCAAACGCCCCACAACCTGTTCATTATTGGCCTGTTTGCCTTCGACCTGCTGCTGACCCCGGCCGTGATTGGCATGAAGATCGGCATGATCGGCCTGTTGATTCCTCTCGTCTGCTCCGGCTCGCTGCTGGTATGGATCGGGTGGCGCAGCCGCACTCTGGAAGACGGGTTTGTCGCCCTGCACTGGCGTCTGGCCTGGGGGCGCGGCCGGCTGTTGTTGCTGGGTTATGCCGTCTCGGCCACGCTGATCCTGCTTGCCTGGCTGTTGAGCCAGACTTCGAACGACGCGCACATGGGGCACATCCTCTGGATCGCGCTCACCCGTATCGCGCTGTTGCCTACGCTGATCATGGTATTGGTCACTGCCGTGCTGGAATTCAGCGCCGCCGCGCAGGCTGCAAAAGGCGAAGTGCCGGACAAACTGGCCGCGAAATACCCGCCGTCCGCTCCGCTTTAACAAAACTCGCGCAGCGATTTGATCGCCCCACTCTCCCTCCGGGGGAGGGTTGGGGTGGGGGAAACTGGCATGGCGCGCTTCATCATCATGGTCGGCACATTGGCCGTTCCCGTTAAAGCGCTTCGAGCTTGGCGTATTCCAGCGCCAGCCACTTGCTGCCGGCGCGTTTGAAATTGACCTGCACCCGTCCTTCGCTGCCGCCGCCTTCTGTCCCGGTCACCACGCCCTCGCCGAATTTCTGGTGAAACACGCGCTGGCCGATGCGCCAGATTGAGCCCGGCGCGGGCGGCGCAGTCGCCATGGGTGCCGCGGCAAAGGCATCGAGGTAACTCCGGGTGTCGCGGCTGTCGCCGGCATATGGCCTGGCGGCGGCGAAACGCGGCGTGATCCAGCGCAACAAGGCTTCCGGCAACTCGCGCAGGAAACTTGACACCCGGCTGTAGTGCGTCTGCCCGTGCAGCATGCGCCGCTGCGCGAAGGTGAGGTAGAGGCGGCGGCGCGCGCGCGTGATCGCCACGTACATCAGGCGCCGTTCCTCGTCGAGTTCGCCGTTGTCGATGCTGTTCTGGTGCGGAAACAAGCCCTCTTCCAGCCCGGTGATGAACACGCTGTGGAATTCCAGGCCTTTGGCGGCATGCACCGTCATCAGGTGCAGCGCATCCTCGCTGTCGCCCGCCTGATGCTCCCCGGATTCCAGCGAAGCGTGCGCAAGAAAGGCGGTGAGACTGTCATCCTCATTCTCATGCACGAACAACGTTGCGGCATTGACGAGTTCGTTCAGGTTCTCCAGGCGTTCTTCGGCTTCGCGCCGCTTCGAGGCGATGGTTTTTTCGTTCTCGTAATGCGCCAGCAGACCACTGTGTTGCAACACGTGGTCGATGATTTCCGGCAGGGGCAGACCGGTCGCCCCGCCGCGCAAGGATTCGACCAGTCCGACAAAAGCCGTGAGCTTTCCGCCCGCGCGCGCCGCCGCATCCCACAAGGGGGTGTTGTATTGCCTGGCCGCCTCCTGCAACTGCTCAAGGCTGCGTGCGCCGATGCCGCGCGCCGGAAAGTTGATGATGCGCAACAGCGCGTTGTCGTCATCCGTGTTTTCCATCAGGCGCAGATAGGCCAGCGCGTGCTTGATCTCCTGCCGCTCGAAGAAGCGCAGGCCGCCATACACCCGATAGGACAATCCCGCCGACACCAGTGCGTGCTCCAGCACCCGCGACTGCGCGTTGGAGCGGTACAGCAGGGCCATCTCGCTCAAATTCACGCCTTCCCGCCGGAGTTCCCGAATCTCTTCCACGATGAAGGCGGCCTCGTCCACATCCGTTTCCGCCTCGTACACGCGCAACTGCTCGCCGCCGTTCTCCGCCGTCCACAGGTTCTTGCCGAGCCGGTTCTTGTTGTTGCTGATGAGGGCGTTGGCTGCATCGAGGATGTTGCCGTGCGAGCGATAGTTCTGCTCCAGCTTGATTACGTTCTCGACATGGAAGTCGCGCAACAGCTCCTGCATGTTGCCGACGTTTGCGCCGCGAAAGGCGTAGATGGACTGGTCGTCGTCCCCGACCGCAAAAAGCGCAGAGGTTGAAGCATCATCGCGCAGCGATACGTTCGTCCCCTCTCCCTCCGGGGGAGGGTTGGGGAGGGGGAACCCCCTATGACCTTCACCCCCTCTCCCCTCGGGGGAGGGTTGGGGAGGGGGTTGTCGCCGCTCACCCACTCCCGCCAATAGTTTCAGCCAGCGATATTGCAAAGGATTAGTGTCCTGGAACTCGTCCACCAGGATGTGCTTGAAACGCGCCTGATAATGCTCGCGCAGCGCCTGATTGCGCGCCAGCAACTCGTAGCAACGCAACAACAGCTCGGAAAAATCCACCACGCCTTCGCGCTGGCACTGCATGTCGTATTCCGCGAACACTTCCACCTTGCGCCGCGTGTAGGGATCGTAGGCCTCGACTTCGGAGGCGCGCAGGCCCTGCTCCTTGCTGCCGCTGATGAAGTGCTGCATCTCGCGCGGCGGGTATTTTTCGTCGTCCACGTTCATCGTCTTCATCAGGCGCTTGATGGCGGAAAGCTGGTCGCCGGAATCGAGGATCTGGAACGTCTGCGGCAGGTTCGCCTCGCGAAAGTGTGCGCGCAACATGCGGTTGCACAGGCCGTGGAAGGTGCCGATCCACATGCCGCGCGTGTTGATCGGCAGCATCGCCGCCAGGCGCGTCACCATCTCCTTCGCCGCCTTGTTGGTGAAGGTCACCGCCAGGATGCCGGAGGGCGTTACCTGTCCGGTGCTGATGAGCCAGGCGATGCGCGTGGTCAGCACGCGCGTCTTGCCGCTGCCCGCACCCGCCAATATCAGTGCGGACTGGGCGGGGAGTTCGACGGCGGCGCGTTGTTCGGGATTGAGGCCGGAAAGCAGGGAGGAATTCATGCGCGCATTATCCCACAGGCGACCGCGTTGCCCTGTTTCCCTTCCGCTGGCGCAAACAAAACGGGGAAGCGCTGCCGCTTCCCCGTTCGTGCCGTGCCGGATCACTCCGGTCTGCCGTGCTTTACTTTTTCTTGTTCTCGATCATGTCGTGCATGATCGGGGTCAGGATGATTTCCATGGCATGGCTCATCTTGCCGCCGGGCACCACGATGGTGTTGGCGCGCGACATGAAGGAATTGGGAATCATTTGCAGGTAGTAGGGGAAATCCACGCCCTTCGGATTGCGGAAACGGATAATGACAAAACTCTCGTCCGGGGTCGGAATGTCGCGCGCGATGAACGGATTGGAGGTGTCCACCGTGGCCACGCGCTGGAAGTTGATGTCGGTGTGGGTGAACTGCGGCGTGATGTATTTGATGTAGTCCGGCATGCGGCGCAGGATGGTGTCCACTGTCGCTTCGGCCGAGTAGCCGCGCTCTTCCTTGTCGCGGAAGATTTTCTGGATCCATTCCAGATTGACGACCGGCACCACGCCGATGCCCAGATCGACGTAGCGGCGCGCATCGATGCCCTGCTTGTCATCCTTGGCCAAGCCGTGCAGGCCCTCGTAGAACAGCAGGTCGGAACCGGCTTCGATGTCTTCCCAGGGCGTGAACACGCCGGGTTTGAGGTCGGTCAGGCCAAAGTGCTTGTTGTGCAGCGCCGCTTCTTCTTCGCTGTGCACATAGAAACGGCGCTGGCACTTGCCGGTTTCGCCGTATTGCTTGAACATGCCTTCGATCTTGTCGAAGTGGTTGGCTTCCGGGCCGAAGTGGCTGAACGTGTTGTTGCCGGCCTTGGCGGCTTCGGCGGCGGCTGCGCGGAACGCCATGCGGTCCAGGCTGTGCAGGCTGTCGCCTTCGATTACGGCAGCCTTGATGCTTTGGCGACGAAAGATGTTTTCGAAGGCGCGTTTGACGAAGGTGGTCCCTGCGCCGGAAGAACCGGTGACGGCAATGACGGGGTGCTTGGCTGACATAACGATCTCTCCTGAACGATTATGAATAAAATTTTTGGAGGCCGATTCTAGCAGAACCTCCCGCAGGCAGCTAACGTATCACTTCGGGGCGCGCCTTACCGATATAATGGCGCCTCTTTACGATTCGGCTCAAAAATAAACGCCCATCATGCAACAGCACTACACACCCAACGAAATCGAAGCGGCCGCCCAGCAGCAGTGGGAATCCACGCAGGCCTTCGTCGCCCAGGAAAACAACGGCAGGCCCAAATACTATTGCCTGTCGATGTTTCCCTATCCTTCCGGCAAGTTGCACATGGGCCATGTGCGCAACTACACCATCGGCGACGTATTGAGCCGCTACCACCGCATGCAGGGCTTCAACGTGATGCAGCCGATGGGCTGGGACGCGTTCGGCCTGCCTGCCGAGAACGCCGCGATGGCGAACAATGTACCGCCCGCCACCTGGACGTACTCCAACATCGGCTATATGAGGCGGCAGTTGAAGGCGCTGGGCTTGGGCATCGACTGGACGCGCGAGGTGAAGACCTGCACGCCGGAGTATTACCGCTGGGAACAATGGTTGTTCACCAAGCTGTTCAAAAAGGGCGTGATCTACAAGAAGACCTCGGCCGTGAACTGGGACCCCGTGGACAACACCGTGCTGGCCAACGAGCAGGTCATCGACGGGCGCGGCTGGCGCTCTGGCGCGGTGGTGGAGAAGCGCGAGATACCGATGTATTTCTTCCGCATCACGCAATACGCCGAGGAGTTGCTTGCCGGTCTCGACACGCTGTCCGGCTGGCCGGAGCAGGTGAAGACCATGCAGGCCAACTGGATCGGCAAGAGCTATGGCGTACGCTTCGCGTTTGAAATCGCCGACGAAGTCGGCGCCACTCTTCCCTCTCCCTTCCCTCTCCCCATGCCCTCTCCCGGAGGGAGAGGGAGTATTAACGGGACTGAGGGTGGGGGAACACTCGCGGGTAAACAACTGCTCTGGGTCTACACCACACGTGCCGACACCATCATGGGCGTGACTTTCGTTGCCGTGGCTGCCGAGCACCCACTGGCGACACGTGCCGCACAAGGTAATGCCAGGCTGGCCGAGTTCATCGAAGAATGCAAACGCGGCGGCGTTGCCGAGGCCGACATCGCCACGATGGAAAAGAAGGGCATGGACACCGGCCTGAAAGTCACCCATCCGCTGACCGGCGAACAAGTGCCGGTATGGGTCGGCAACTATGTATTGATGGGCTACGGTGAAGGCGCGGTGATGGCGGTGCCGGCGCATGACGAGCGCGATTTCGGTTTCGCGAAGAAATATGACTTGCCCATCAAGCAATCCATCTCCGTCGAAGGCCAAGCCTTCAGCGACACCGCCTGGCAAGAGTGGTATGCCGACAAAGAGAACGGCGTGTGCGTGAATTCGGGCAAATACGACGGCCTGAACCACGATGCCGCGGTCGATGCGATCGCCGCCGATCTCGCCGCGAAAGGGTTGGGCGAGAAGAAGGTGCAGTTCCGCTTGCGCGACTGGGGCATCTCGCGCCAACGCTACTGGGGCTGCCCGATCCCCATCATCCACTGCCCGAGCTGCGGCGATGTGCCCGTACCGGACGAACAACTGCCCGTGGTGTTGCCCGAGAACGTCGTGCCGGACGGCGCGGGTTCCCCGCTGGCGAAGATGCCAGAGTTCTACGAATGCAACTGCCCCACTTGCTCTGGCCCCGCGCGCCGCGAGACCGACACCATGGACACTTTCGTGGAATCGTCCTGGTACTACGCGCGCTACGCCAGCCCGCAATGCGACACCGGCATGGTGGACAAGGCGGCCGCACAAAAATGGCTGCCGGTGGACCAGTACATAGGCGGCATCGAACACGCCATTTTGCACCTGCTGTACGCACGCTTCTTCCACAAGCTGATGCGCGACGAAGGGCTGTTCGGCGGTGAGTCACGAGTGTTCCCCCACCCTAACCCCCCCCCGGTGGGAGAGGGGGATGCCGCCACGCCACGCGCATTTAACCCCTTGGACGAACCCTTCAAAAACCTGCTCACGCAAGGCATGGTGGTCGCGCCCACCTTCTACCGCGATGTTGAGGGCGGCAAGAAGCTGTGGATCAATCCGGCCGAGGTGGAGGTGGAAGTCGATGCCAAGGGGCGTCCCGTCGGTGCAAAGCTGAAAACCGATGGCTTGCCTGTCGTCATCGGCGCCACCGAGAAGATGTCCAAGTCCAAGAACAACGGTGTCGATCCGCAGGCGATTATTGATGCCTATGGCGCGGATACGGCGCGCCTGTTCATGATGTTCGCCGCGCCGCCCGAGCAACAACTGGAATGGTCGGATGCGGGGGTGGAAGGCGCGTTCCGGTTCTTGCGGCGCGTGTGGAATTTCGGCCTGAAAATCAAGGACGGCAGCCATTCGGCGATCGATCCTGCCGCGCTGAAGACCGCGCGTTTCGAGATCCATTCGGTGCTGAAACAGGCGAACTATGACATGGACAAGCACCAGTTCAACACGGTCGCCTCGGCCGCCATGAAGATGCTGAACACCCTGGAGCGCCTGCCCGCGACAAACGAGGCGGTGCTGCGCGAAAGTTTTTCGATCCTGTTGCGCCTGCTCTCACCCGTCACGCCGCATATTACCCAAACCCTGTGGCAAGAACTGGGCTACGGCGACGACATCCTCGCCGCACCCTGGCCGGAAGTGGACGAGGCGGCGCTGGTGCAGGACGAGCTCGAACTGGTGATCCAGGTGAACGGCAAATTGCGCGGCAGTCTGCGCGTGTCCAGGGAGGCGGACAAAGCGGTCATCGAACACCTGGCGCTGGCGCACGAGGCGGTGCAGAAACAGCTCAACGGCGGCGCGGCGAAGAAGGTGATCGTGGTGCCGGGCCGGCTGGTGAATGTGGTGATCTGATGAAGGCGCTCCGCGCATTCTTGTTGCTGACGACGCTGGCCCTGTCGGCGTGCGGCTTTCACTTGCGCGGCAGCACGCCGCAGGACGTGCAGTTCGCCTTCAAGACGCTGTACCTGAAAGTGCCCGGCGAAACGCTGTTCGTCGCCGACCTGCGCCGCGCGCTCGCCGCCCACGAGGTCGCGCTGACCGATACCCCGGAACAGGCGGACCTGGTGCTGGAAGTCCTGTCGGAACAAAGCAGCAAGAATATCCTCTCCCTTTCCGGCAGCGGGCGGGTGCGCGAGTATGAGTTGCGTTACACGGTCGCGTTGCGCGCTTACGACGCGCAGCGCATCGATTGGTTGTCCGCCGGCGAGGTGCAGTTGACACGCCTGCTGACCTTCGACGACGAGCAACTGCTGGCCAAGGAACAGGAAGAGACGCAGCTTTACAAGGACATGCGCGCCGATGCCGTGGCGCAGACCCTGCGTCGCCTGAATCGCGCCAAGCCGAGGGAGTAGCGCGATGAAGATCAATAGCGAAGATCTGCCGCGCCATCTCGCCAAGTGGCTGTCGCCCCTGTACGTGATCCACGGCGAGGCGATGCTGCTCGCCATCGAAGCGGCGGACGCGATCCGTGCCGCCGCGCGCGCGGCCGGCTATAGCGAACGCGAGGTGTTCATCGCCGAGCAGTATTTCAAATGGGCGGAGTTGCGCAACAGCGCGCAAAGCCTGTCGTTGTTCGCCGCGCGCAAGGTGATCGACCTGCGCATTCCTTCGGGCAAACCGGGCGTGGAAGGTGCGCTGGCCCTGCAGGCGCATTGCGAAAATCTGCCGCCGGACACCGTCACTCTGATCTCGCTGCCCAAACTCGAGCCCGCCGCCTTCAAGAGTAAATGGTTCGGCGCTCTGGAACAGCACGGATTGGTGGTCAGCGCCGACGATGTTCCGCTGGCGGCGCTGCCGAACTGGATCGCCCGTCGTCTGCAACACCAGCAGCAAAGTGCGGACAAGGAAACGCTGGCCTTTCTTGCCCAGCGGGTGGAGGGCAATCTGCTCGCCGCCTTGCAGGAAATCCAGAAACTCGCGCTGCTGTTTCCGCCCGGCCCGCTTACTTTCGAGCAGGTGAGCGGTGCCGTGATGGAGGTGGCGCGCTATGACGTGCTCAAGCTGTCGGCGGCGATGCTGAACGGCGACGCGGCGCGTTTTGCCCGCATCCTCGACGGGCTGCGCGCCGAAGGCACGGCCACGGTGCTGATCCTGTGGTCGCTGGCGGACGACCTCCGTCTTTTGGGCAAAACCGCCCGGGCATTGCAGCACGGCGGCACTCTGGATCAGGCGCTGCGCGAGGCGCGCGTCTGGGGCGCGAAAAAGCCCCTGGTGGAACGCGCGGTGCGCCGCTTCAGTCCGGCGTTTGCCGAGCGTGCCTTGCAGCGCGCCGCGCAGATCGACCGTCTGATCAAGGGCCTGCGCCAGGGCGATGTATGGGACGAGTTGCTGCAACTGGGCTTGCGCTGCGCGCGTGCGGGGGCACGATGAGCGAGGTGCTGCTGGTGCTCACCAACCTGCCGGACCGTGGCACGGCGGAACGTATCGCCGCAGCGCTGGTCACAGCCCGCGTCGCCGCCTGCGTCAACATCCTGCCCGGTTGCACTTCGATGTACCGCTGGCAGGGCAAGCTGGAACGGGCGGACGAAGTGCCCGTGCTGATCAAGACCACGCGCGAGGCGTATGCCCGGCTGGAAGATTCGTTGCGCGCACTGCATCCATATGAACTGCCGGAAATCGTCGCCATCGCGGTGACAGCCGGACTGCCGTCCTATCTGAACTGGGTGGCACAGGAGACCAAGGAATGAAAATGATGCGCCGATTGCTGTTGCTCGCCCTGTTTTGCCTTGCACCGCCGGTGCAGGCCGACCTGCTTTCGTTTGGCGGCAAACCGCAATTCCTGCCCCCGGATCAGGCGTTCGTCCTGCAAGTGGAGGCGGCTGATAGCCGCACCCTGCGCGCGCATTTTTCCGTCACGCCCGGATATTACTTGTACCGCGACAAGATTTCGTTCCGTGTCGCCAACGGCACGGCCCGGATCGCTCGCGTTTCATTGCCGCCGGGCGAGACCAAGGACGATCCGAATTTTGGCAAGCTGCAAGTGTTCCATGATTCGTTTCAGGGCGAGTTGGCGCTCGACGCGGTCGATGTGAAAATGCCGCTGCAACTGGAGGCCGTCTATCAGGGCTGCAGCGACGATGGGCTGTGCTATCCGCCGATCGAGAAAAGTTACACGCTCGACCTGACCCAGGTCGTCAGCGCGGCGCCCGTGCTGGTAACGACGACGGCGGAGAACGAAAACACGCAGATCGCCCGCCTGTTCCGCGCCGGCGATTTCTGGCTGATCGTGTCTTTCTTCTTTGGCGCCGGGCTGCTTCTGGCGCTGACGCCCTGCGTGTTCCCGATGATCCCCATACTGTCCGGCATCATCGTCGGGCGCGGCCATCACATCACCCATGCCCACGCTTTCCTGCTGTCGCTGGCTTATGTGCTCGGGATGGCCGTCACGTATGCCCTTGTCGGTGTGGCAGCGGGATATTCCGGCAGCCTGCTCTCCAATGCGTTGCAGACGCCGTGGGTGCTGGGCGGGTTTGCCGCGCTGTTCGTGCTGCTGTCCCTGTCCATGTTCGGCTTGTATGAACTGCAACTGCCTGCCGCGCTGCAAAGCAGGTTGACCGACACGAGCAACAAACTGCACGGCGGCCATCTCTCCGGCGTGTTCGCCATGGGGGCGCTGTCCGCCATCATCATGGGACCGTGCATCGCCGCGCCGCTGGCGGGCGCGCTGCTCTATATCAGTCAGACCCATGACGCAGTGCTGGGCGGCACGGCGCTGTTCGTGCTCGCGCTCGGCATGGGCGTGCCTCTGCTGCTGATCGGCACATCCGCCGGCACGCTGTTGCCCAAGGCCGGGCCGTGGATGGAGGGCGTCAAAAAGTTTTTTGGGGTGACGATGCTGGCGCTGGCGATCTGGATCGTGATGCCGGTCATTCCCCTCGCGGCACAGATGCTGCTTTGGGCAGCCCTGCTGATCTTCAGCGCGATCCATCTGCATGCCCTCGATCCGTTGCCCGCCAATGCAGGGGGCGCACGCAGGCTGGGCAAGGCGTTCGGCGTGCTTGCCCTGCTGCTTGGTGCGGCTTATCTGATCGGTGCCCTGTCCGGCGCGCGCGACATCCTGCGCCCGCTGGGCAACGTGGTCGGCACCGCTCCTGCCGCGACTCCGGCGCTGCCGTTCGAGCGGGTGAAGGGCCTGGCCGGGCTGGAGGCGCGCATTTCCCGGGCACAGGGCAAAGTGGTGATGCTGGATTTCTATGCCGACTGGTGTGTCTCGTGCAAAGAGATGGAGCGCTTCACGTTCAGCGACCCCACCATTCAGGCCAGACTGAAACAGGCCGTGCTGCTGCAAGCCGATGTCACGGCCAATGATGCCGAAGACAAGGCCTTGCTCCAACACTTCCAACTGTTCGGCCCGCCGGCGATCCTGTTCTTCGATCAGAGCGGCACGGAAAAAACCGATTCTCGCGTCATCGGTTATCAGGATAGTGAGATGTTCGGTGCTTCGTTAAAGCGCGCCGGTCTATGACCCTGATTCAACAGAACTTCACCGAAAAAATGGACAATCTAACCCATTTTGCGGCAAACTGCGCGGCATGAAACACATCCTCGTTTTGCACGGACCCAATCTGAACCTGCTCGGCAGCCGCGAGCCGGAAGTGTATGGTCGCGTCACGTTGGATGAAATTAACGCCAAGTTGACCGCACAAGCACATTCGGGCGGCGCGAAGCTGCACTGTCTGCAGAGCAATGCCGAGGCAGCCCTGGTGGAACGCGTGCAACAGGCGCGCGCAGATGGCACCGACTTCATCATCATCAACCCGGCCGCCTTTACCCACACCAGCGTGGCCCTGCGCGACGCGCTGGCGGCCGTTGCCATTCCATTTGTCGAAGTCCACCTCTCCAACGTGTTCGCGCGTGAGGCGTTTCGCAAGGAATCCTATTTTTCCGACATCGCGGTCGGCGTCATCAGCGGGCTCGGGGCGACCGGCTATGAACTCGCTTTGCAATTCGCATTACAACATTCTGTAAGGAGCTAACCATGGATTTGCGCAAACTGAAAACCCTGATTGAACTGGTGGAAAACTCGGGCATCGCCGAGCTGGAGCTGACTGAAGGCGAAGAGCACGTGCGCATTTCGCGCACCAGCTCGGTCGCAGCCCCGATGCAGCAGATGTATGCCGCTCCGGCGCAGCAGATAGCCGTCGCGCCTGCCGCTGCGCCCGCCACCCCGGCAGCCCCTGCCGCACCCGCCGTGCCGGAAGGCCATGTGGTCAAGTCGCCCATGGTCGGCACGTTCTACCGCGCGCCTTCCCCCGGCGCCAAGTCCTTCGTCGATATCGGGCAGAGCGTGAAGGAAGGCGAGACGCTGTGCATCATCGAGGCGATGAAACTGCTGAACGAGATCGAGTCCGACAAGGCCGGCGTGATCAAGGCCATCCTGGTCGAAAACGGGCAAGCAGTCGAATTCGGCCAACCTCTCTTTCTCATTGGATAAAGATCATGCGCATATCCCACAGCAAAATGGCTTTGCCCGTTTCGGCGCAGGCTGACGTGAACGCAGTGAACGTCAAGGCGCGCAGCGCCGGCCGTAGCCAAAACGGCCAGGCGGTCGAATTCGGCCAACCCCTGTTCCTCATCGGTTGACCGATCATGGCCGTATTCGAGCGCAAACCCAGAATCGTGGCGGCGGACAAACCCGTCATGTTCGAAAAGATCCTCATTGCCAACCGCGGCGAGATCGCCCTGCGCATCCAGCGCGCCTGTCGTGAACTGGGGATCAAGACCGTGGCGGTCCACTCTGAGGCGGATGCCGATGCCAAATACGTCAAGCTGGCGGACGAATCGGTGTGCATCGGCCCCGCTCCTTCCAATCAAAGCTATCTGAACGTCCCCGCCATTATCAGCGCGGCGGAAGTGACGGATGCCCAAGCCATCCATCCCGGTTACGGTTTTTTGTCGGAAAACGCAGACTTCTCCGAGCGGGTGGAAAAATCCGGCTTCGTCTTCATCGGACCGCGCGCCGAGACCATCCGTCTGATGGGCGACAAGGTCAGCGCCAAAATGGCGATGAACAAGGCCGGCGTGCCCTGTGTGCCCGGCGTCGAAGGGGCCTTGCCGGACGATCCGGCAGAGATCATCAAGATCGCCAAGTCCATCGGCTACCCGGTCATCATCAAGGCCTCCGGCGGCGGCGGCGGGCGCGGCATGCGCGTGGTGCATACCGAAGCGGCGCTGCTCAACGCGGTGACCATGACCAAGAGCGAGGCGCAGGCCGCGTTCAACAATCCCATGGTGTACATGGAGAAGTTCCTGGAGAACCCGCGCCATATCGAGATTCAAGTGCTGGCCGACCAGCACGGCAACGCGGTGTTTCTGGGCGAGCGCGATTGCTCCATGCAGCGCCGCCACCAAAAAGTGCTGGAAGAAGCCCCGGCCCCGATGCTCAACCCGAAGCTGCGCGACAAGATCGGCGAACGCTGCGCCGAAGCCTGCCGCAAGATCGGTTACCGCGGCGCCGGAACGTTCGAGTTCCTGTACGAGAATGGCGAATTCTATTTCATCGAGATGAACACGCGCGTTCAGGTCGAGCACCCGGTCACCGAGATGATCACCGGCATCGACATCGTGCAGCAGCAGATTCGCATCGCCGCCGGCGAGAAATTGCCGTTCCGCCAGCGCGACATCCAGTTCCGCGGCCATGCCATCGAATGCCGCATCAATGCCGAGCACCCTTACACCTTCGTGCCGTCCCCCGGACGCATCACGACCTGGCACGTGCCGGGCGGTCCCGGCATTCGCGTCGATTCGCACGTGTATGCCAACTACTTCATCCCGCCGCATTACGACTCGATGATCGGCAAGGTCATTGCCTACGGCGACACGCGCGAGCAGGCAATCGCCCGCATGCGCACCGCCCTGTCGGAGATGGCGGTGGAGGGCATCAACACCAACATCCCGCTGCATCAGGAACTGATGAACGATGCGGCTTTCATCCGTGGCGGCACCAGCATCCATTATCTGGAGCACAAGCTGGCAGAACGCACCCAAGGCAAATAGACCGTGTCCTGGCTCACGCTGTCGGTGCATGCGGCTGCCGAACATGCCGAAGCATTGAGCGAAGCGCTGCTGGAGCACGGCGCCCTGTCGGTTGACCTGCTCGATGCGGACGCCGACACCCCGGACGAGCAGGCCATCTTCGGCGAACCGGGCGAGCCGACAGCCAGCGTCTGGCAGCACAATCTGGTCAATGCCCTGTTCGAGCGCGATACCGATGTCGCCGCCGTCCTGCAAGCCTGTTGCACCGGGCTCGGCATCCCGGTGGTGCCGCCGCACCGCATCGAAATGCTGGCCGAAAACGACTGGGTGCGCCTGACCCAATCCCAGTTCGATCCCATTCGCATCAGCGACCGCCTATGGATCGTGCCGACCTGGCACACCCCCAGCGATCCCGACGCCATCAACATCGCGCTCGATCCCGGCCTGGCGTTCGGCACCGGCAGCCACCCCACCACGCGCCTCTGTCTGCGCTGGCTGGATGCACAACTCCACGGTGGTGAATCCGTGCTCGACTACGGCTGCGGTTCCGGCATTCTCGCCATCGCCGCCATGAAACTCGGCGCCGGCAGCGCCGTCGGCGTGGACGTCGATGCGCAGGCCGTGCAGGCCAGCCGCGACAATGCCTTGGCCAATCAGGTGCAGGCGACCTTCTTCCTGCCGGATGGAATCCATCTGGCGCAATACGATGTCGTCGTCGCCAATATCCTGACCAATCCCTTGCGCGCGCTGGCACCGCTGCTGGCACAGGCGACGCGTCCGGGCGGACGCATCGTACTGTCGGGCATCCTCGCCGAACAGGCCGCGGAAGTGGCGCGCATCTACGCGCAATGGTTCGACCTTGCGCCCGCCGTGATCGAGGACGGCTGGTGCTGCCTGTCCGGAGCCAGAAGATGAATATCGCGGTCACGCAATGCCCGGCCTGCGCCACCCGCTTCAATGTCAGCGAGGCACAGCTTGAGGTGCGTGACGGCATGGTGCGCTGCGGACGCTGCGAAACCGTGTTCAATGCGCGCGACCACATGTTGCCGGATGAACCCAGCCCCCAGCTCAGCCTGCCGATCGGGGATGACGCGGTAATGCCGGCGACAAGCGAGCGCTTGCCGCAGGAAAATCCGCCGGTGGAGGATCACTTCATCGGCCCGGAAGTTTCCGACCTGAACGCCGAAGCGCCCGACTTGCCCGACCTGGAGCGGGTCGCCGGTCTCGCCGGACTGGAAGAAACGCCGGCATCCTTGGCGCAGCAAGTGCAGTTCCACGAGGACGGGGCGGAGGCGGCGCCTGTGCCCGCTCGTCGCCGTGTAGTTGGTGCATGGCTGCTGGGATTGCTGCTGCTGTTCGTGCTTCTGGCGCAGGCGGCCTACTTCTTCCGCAACGAACTGGCCCTGCGCCTGCCTGGACTCAAACCGCTGCTGGTGCAGTATTGCGAGTTGCTCTCCTGTACCGTTGAATTGCCGCGCGACGCCGACCTGCTTGCGATCGAGTCGTCGGAACTGGAAGCGGATGCCAAACACCCCGACCGCTTCACCCTGCATGTCTTGCTGCGCAACCACGCTGGTCACGCGCAAGCCCTGCCCAGCCTGGAATTGACGCTGACCGACACCCAGGACCAGGTGATTGCCCGGCGCATTTTTCATCCGGCCGATTACCGGCCGGGATTGGCGGAAAAAGTCGATTTTCTGGCCGCCAGGCACGAGCTGGCGCTGGCGCTGCATCTCGCAACCGCCGAATTGCACCCGACGGGCTACCGCCTGCTGCTGTTTTACCCACCCCTCCCGAGGTAACCATGACCGCTCTCAAACAAACTCCCTTGAATGCCAGTCACCGCGCGCTGGGCGCGAAGATGGTGGATTTCGGCGGCTGGGACATGCCAGTCAACTACGGTTCGCAAATCGACGAACATCATCAGGTGCGCAATGATTGCGGCATGTTCGACGTGTCGCACATGCGCGTGGTGGATGTGCGGGGCGACGGCGTACGCGCTTTCCTGCGCTACCTGCTGGCGAACAACGTGGACAAGCTGGCCCTGCCCGGCAAGGCGCTGTATTCCGCCATGCTCAATGAACAGGGCGGCGTGATTGATGATCTCATCGTGTACTTTATGCGCGAGTCCTGGTTTCGCATTGTGGTCAATGCGGGCACAGCCGATAACGACATTGAATGGATGAAGCAACAGGCCAGCCAACACGCACCGCAACTCGACATCACCGACCATCCTGAATTGGCCATGATTGCGGTGCAGGGCACGAATGCGCGCGCCAAGGTATGGGAGGCACTGCCCGGCAGCCGGGAATTGTCGGCGCATCTCATTCCGTTCAGCGCAGTGGAGATGGGGTCGATGTTTATCGCGCGCACGGGATACACCGGCGAGGACGGGTTCGAGATCATGCTGCCCGCCAAAGCGGCGCCATTTTTCTGGTCAACCCTGGCCGAAAAAGGCGTCAAACCCATCGGCCTCGGCGCGCGCGACACCCTGCGTCTGGAAGCCGGCATGAACCTGTACGGGCACGACATGAACGAAAGCATCAGTCCGCTGGAGGCGGGGATGGCGTGGACGGTCGATCTGAAGAGTCCGCGCGATTTCATCGGCAAGGCCGCCTTGCTTGCCCATCCGCCGACCCGCAAGCTGGTCGGACTGGTGCTGCTGGATCGCGGCGTGATGCGCGACCATCAGAAAGTGCAGACAGCACACGGCGCAGGCGAGATCACCAGCGGCTCGTTCTCGCCGACCCTGCAAAAATCCATCGCGCTGGCGCGTGTGCCGAATGCCGTTACGATCGGCGACACCGTGCAAGTCGAGATCCGCGACAAATTATTGAATGCATCCGTCGTGAAGTATCCTTTCGCCCGCAACGGCAAAAGCTTGTTGTAGGTCGGGTTTTAACCCGACAACACGCTATGTTTTGATCAAACTTTGTCGGGTTAAAACCCGACCTACATTAGGAGAACACCATGAGCAACCCGACCGACCTGAAATACACCGCCTCCCACGAATGGGTGAAGCAAGAAGCCGATGGCACGATTACCGTTGGCATTACGGATCACGCCCAGGAGTTGCTGGGCGACATGGTATTCGTCGAAGCGCCGACTGCCGGTCGCAAGCTGAAGGCCAAGGAAGAATGCGCCGTGGTGGAATCGGTGAAGGCTGCCGCCGACGTGTACGCGCCCGTTTCCGGCGAAGTGACTGCTGCCAACGGCGAGCTGGACAGTTCGCCAGAGAATATCAACAGCGACCCGTATGGCGCGTGGATATTCAAGATGAAACCGGACAACGCGGCGGATGTGGCGGCCTTGCTGGATGCCGCCAAATATCAAGCTGCTGTGGATAGCGAAGCACACTAAAACGACCGAGGGTACGATGTGGGTCGGGCTTCAGCCCGACAACACATGAACGATATAAACCGCGTCGGGTTGAAACCCGACCTACAAAATTCCCCAATATTTTCGAGCCTGACATGAACAACGCCGACCCATTCGTCACTCGCCACAACGGCTCGAACGCGCAAGAGATGCGAGCCATGCTGAAAGCCATCGGCGCGCCCAGTCTCGATGCGCTGATCGAGCAGACCGTGCCTGCCGCAATTCGTTTGCAGCAGCCGCTGAACCTGCCCGACGGCATGAGCGAGCATGAGTTTCTCGCCCATCTGCGCGGCATCGCGGCGAAGAACAAGGTGTTCAAGAGTTACATCGGACTGGGCTATTACGGCACGGTGCTGCCCGCCGTGATCCAGCGCAACGTGCTGGAAAACCCGGGCTGGTACACCGCCTACACGCCTTACCAACCCGAGATCGCACAGGGTCGGTTGGAGGCTTTGCTGAATTTCCAGACCATGATTGTCGATTTGACCGGCATGGAGATCGCCAACGCCTCACTACTGGACGAGGCGACTGCGGCGGCGGAAGCGATGATCATGCTGCACGGGCTGCGCTCGCGCGAAGATGCCGCCGCAGGACGCAATGCTTTCTTCGTGTCGCACGAATGTTTCCCGCAAACCATCGAGGTCATGAAGACGCGCGCCAAACCTCTCGGCATCGAGCTGGTGATCGGCGACTTCAATACCGTCACCTTGAACGACCAGTTGTACGGGGCGCTGCTGCAATATCCGGCCGCCAATGGCGTGGTGCATGACTACGCGGATTTCGTGGCGCGCGCCAAAGCCAACGGCATGACCGTCGCGGTCGCGGCTGACATCCTGAGCCTGGTGTTGCTTACGCCGCCGGGCGAATGGGGTGCGGACGTGGTGCTGGGATCGACGCAACGCTTCGGTGTGCCGCTGGGCTACGGCGGGCCGCACGCCGCGTACTTTGCCACGCGCGATGCGTTCAAACGCGCCATGCCGGGACGACTCATCGGCGTGTCGGTGGACGCCGACGGCAACCCCGCCTTGCGCATGGCGTTGCAAACGCGCGAGCAACATATCCGCCGCGAGAAGGCCACCTCCAACATCTGCACCGCGCAGGCGCTGCTCGCCATCATGGCATCGATGTATGCGGTGTATCACGGTGCGGAGGGGCTGCGCGCCATCGCCACACAGGTACACAAATCTGCCGCACTGCTCGCCAGCGAGTTGAAAAAGCTCGGATACCAGGTGGCTTACGACACTTTCTTCGACACCCTGAAACTTATTCATACCGACCACGGCAGGATTCGCGCACTGGCCGAAGCCGCGCAGATCAACTTACGTTACAGCGATGCGGGCATCGGCATCGCGCTGGATGAAACCACCTCGGCGGACGACCTCAACGCCATCCTTGCGGTGTTCGCGCAGGCGACGGGGAAACCCGCACCACGCGTCACCGCCGCACAGATCGCCGCGCAAGCTCTGCGCGTAAAACCCCGCCAATCCGCCATCTTGAGCCATCCGGTGTTCAACAGCTACCACTCCGAAACGGAGATGATGCGTTACATCAAACGGCTGGAAAACAAAGACCTGTCGCTCACACACTCGATGATCTCGCTCGGCTCATGCACCATGAAGTTGAACGCGGCTGCGGAAATGCTGGCGCTGACCTGGCCGGAATTCGCCAACCTGCATCCCTTCGTGCCAATGACGCAAGCGATCGGCTATCAACTTCTCATCGCGGCATTAGATTCTGCCTTATCTGAGATCACCGGCTTCACGCAGATGAGCTTCCAGCCCAACAGCGGTGCGGCGGGCGAATACACCGGGTTGATGGTGATCCAGGCGTATCACCGTTCGCGCGGCGAAGCACAGCGCAACACGGTGTTGATTCCCTCTTCCGCGCACGGCACCAATCCCGCCAGTGCGGCGATGGCGGGCTTGCACATCGTGGTGGTGAAGTGCGACAGCGCGGGCAACATCGACGTGGAAGACCTGCGCGCGAAAGCGGAAGAACACAAAACCGACCTGTCGTGCCTGATGGTGACCTACCCCAGCACGCACGGCGTGTTTGAGGAATCCATCAAAGACATCACAGCCATCATCCACGCCAACGGTGGTCAGGTGTATATGGACGGTGCCAACATGAATGCACAGGTCGGTCTGACCAATCCGGCCACCATCGGCGCGGACGTGTGCCACCTCAACCTGCACAAGACCTTCGCCATTCCGCACGGCGGCGGTGGGCCCGGTGTGGGGCCTATCGGGGTGGCAGAACATCTCACCCCCTTCTTGCCCTCGCATCCGTTGGTCAACGTGGGCGGCGAACAGGGCATCCACGCGGTATCCGCCGCGCCTTACGGCAGCGCGCTCGTCCTGCTGATCTCCTATGCCTACATCAAGATGATGGGCGGCAAGGGGCTCACCGAGGCGACCAAGATGGCAATTCTCAACGCCAACTACATCAAGGAATCGTTAAAGGATCACTACGCCACCTTGTATAGCGGCACGCAGGGGCGCTGCGCGCACGAAATGATTCTGGATTGCCGCGCATGGAAAAAAGCAGGCGTGGAAGTGGGCGACATCGCCAAGCGTCTGATGGACTTCGGCTTCCACGCGCCCACCACCTCTTTCCCCGTCGTCGATACGTTGATGGTGGAGCCGACCGAGAGCGAATCGAAAGCGGAGCTGGATCGCTTCTGCGATGCGATGATCGCTATCCGCAAGGAGATTGAGGAAGTCATCAGCGGCAAGGTGGACAAGCAGGACAACATCCTCAAGCACGCACCGCACACGGCCAGCAAGGTAAGCGCCAACGAATGGTTGCGCCCCTACTCACGTGAACAAGCGGCCTACCCGTTGCCTTGGGTGCGTGAAAACAAGTTCTGGCCGAGCGTGGCGAGAGTGGATAATGTCTATGGCGACAAGAATCTGGTGTGCGTCTGCCTAACCTCGCCACCGTCTAACTGCTAGAATCGCAGCCCCTTTAAGAACCCCCATCCCCAAAGGAATTGACATGAAACAACACATCCTGCGCCTCGCCGCGCTTGCAATCGTTGCCCTTTTAACCAGTGGCTGCGCCACGGAGAGCTCCCAAAAACTTGAAGTTGCCAAAACGGTTGCTGCGACGACAGCTTACCAGGGGGTTCGCAGTCCGATCTCGGTTGGCAAATTTGATAATCGTTCCAATTTCATGCGCGGTATCTTCAGCGATGGGGTTGACCGTCTTGGCAGCCAGGCGAAAACCATCCTGATCAGCCATCTGCAACAAACCGGACGTTTCAGCGTGCTTGACCGCGAAAACATGAGCGAGATCAAACAGGAAGCCGCCATCTCCAACACGAAGCAGACGCTGAAAGGGGCGCGCTATGTGGTGACCGGGGATGTCAGTGAATTTGGCCGGAAGTCGGTGGGCGATACCCAGCTCTTTGGCATTCTGGGGCGCGGGAAAAAACAGATTGCCTACGCCAAGGTCACGCTGAATGTCGTTGATGTGGAAACATCTGAAGTCATCTTCTCCTCCCAGGGGGCCGGAGAATACGCACTGTCTGCACGCCAAGTGGTGGGTTTCGGCGGAACCGCCGGTTATGACTCGACCCTCAACGGCAAGGTGCTGGACCTCGCCATCCGCGAAGCCGTTGACAACCTGGTTGGCGGCATCGAGTCGGGACGCTGGCAGCTGAATCGTTAAAAACATCACGAAAAGATCACCATGACCCCAAACAATATTTACCGGACTTCGGCCCTGGCAACGGGCGTATTCGCGCTGGCGCTTCTCTCCGGCTGCGCCCATCCTCCGGAAACCCTGTACTACTGGGGTGAGTATCAACCCGTGGTTTATGCCCACTTCAACCAGGGTCAAACGCCCGAAGAACAAATCCAGGCGCTGGAAGCTGATGTCGAAAAGGCGCGTGCCGCGAACAAACCGCTCCCTCCCGGGGAGCAGGCTCACCTCGGCCTGTTGTATGGGCTGGCCGGACAAACTGATCGCATGCGTGCACAGCTCGTTGAAGAAAAGACCCGCTTTCCGGAAAGCGGTTTCTATATCGATTTCCTCTTGAAGAATTCTACAAAATCAAAATGACCTCTTTTGCCATCCTTCGTCTGAAAATGTGGGCCGCGCTGGCCGGTGTTGTATTGCTCACGGCCTGCGCCACTCCGGTCAAACAGGACTACAGCGCGTTGCGCGCCGCCAAGCCCGCATCCATCCTTGTCCTGCCGCCCGTCAACAGCTCACCCGATGTTGGAGCCTCCTATAGTTTCTACTCCCAGGTGACGGCACCGTTGTCAGAATTGGGTTACTACGTGCTGCCGGTAACGCTGGTTGACGAAACCTTCCGCCAAAACGGTCTGGAAAATCCGGCTGAAATGCACACTGCGCCACTGCCCAAACTGCGTGAAATTTTTGGTGCGGATGCGGCGCTCTATATTGAGATCAGCCAATATGGCACGAGCTACACCATTATCAACAGTGAGTCCGTAGTTGCGGCCAGCGCCCGCCTGGTCGATCTGCGCGATGGCACCACGCTGTGGACCGGCAGTGCCAGTGCCTCCAGTGCAGAAGGACGCAACAATTCCGGCGGTCTCATCGGCGTCCTGGTAGGCGCCGTTGTCAACCAGATTGCCGAAAGCGTTTCGGATAAAAGTCACGACGTGGCCGGCGTAACCAGTTCCCGGTTGCTGGGCACCCTGCTCCCGGGGCCGCGCTCGCCGCACTATGGCAAAGATGGATTGTAAGATCAGCCTGGGATAAGGGGCTTCGGCGCTTTGTTCCATGGTCGCAAGCGCGCCTCCGAAATTTGCACCGCTTGTGTTATCGCCCGGAAGGTGCTTCCTGCCCGATGCAAAAATGCAAATGGGATTTAGGTTAAATCGTACTCAACCTCGTTACGCCGGGGTGCAATAGAAGTGTACTTTTGAGGGGAATAGCATGGCCAAAGATATCGCAAACAAGACCGGTACCAAACTCGCGGGCGCAGCCGTCACCTTGTTCGGCAAATTCCCCGAAGTCGGACAAACCGCACCCGCATTCACGCTGGTGGACAAGGACCTGAAGGACGTCGCGCTGAAGGACTACGCAGGCAAACGCAAGGTGCTGAACATCGTGCCGAGCCTGGACACCGCCGTGTGCGCTACCTCCGCGCGCAAATTCAACGAAGCGGCGGGCCAACTGGACAATACCGTGGTGCTGGTGATCTCGGCCGACCTGCCGTTCGCGATGAGCCGCTTCTGCGTGGCGGAAGGTCTGGAGAACGTGGTCACCCTGTCGCTGATGCGCGGCCGCGACTTCATGCGCAACTATGGCGTGAAGATCGCCGACACGCCGCTGGCCGGCGTCACCGCGCGCGCGGTGCTGGTGCTGGATGAACACGACAAAATCCTGCACGCGGAACTGGTGGACGACATCAAGCACGAACCGAACTACGCTGCGGCGCTGGCGGTGTTGCAGTAACACGACCGGTCCGAAATTGCTCACCCCAGAGATTTTGTCGGGCTTCCCCGCGGGGCTCTCGCACCATTTGTGTGAAACCCGACCCGCAGGAAGAGGCGGGGTTGTGGGTCGGACTTTAGTCCGACAGCAAGTCACAACAATCAAAACCGTCGGGTTGAAACCCGACCCACATAATGCCCCCTCGCTATAGATCAGCAGAAATTTTAAAATGAACATTCACCAACGCATCATCGGCATCTGCTGGCTCGTGTTCGGCGTCCTTATCCTGTCGCTGGTCGCGCTCAATCTGGCTACACTCGATCGTCTGGTGCGCGCAATGGCTGTCACCATGGGCATGCTTTATCTTGTAGCCGGATTTGCTTTGCTGGCGAAACTGCCGCGTGCCTGGCGTTTCGGTCTGCCCTGTGCGGTGTTGTCGTTGCTGACTTTTCCAGTCGGGACGCCGCTCGGTATTTACTACCTCTGGTACTATTTCTGGCGCGAAAAGATCAACTGATTCCGGCGCAGGCTACATCGCCACCTCCACCGTGCCCCAGCCTTTCTGTCAGTCGGTCAACCAGCAGCACATCAGCGCCGGAATATTCAGGCTGCCTTCCTCAGGATCGACCGTCATGCCGCTGCACAGTTCGCGCATCGGCCCGCGCTGGAAAAAACCATAGGGCTGCAACACTTCGAGCGCCATGGACTGCGGCTGGTTGTTGAAGTTCGCCACGACCAGCACGCGGTTGCGCGGCGACACGGGATCGCTGCGCACGAACACCAGCAGGTTGGGGTTGTCCACCAACACCTGCTGCCGGTTATCGAAATCGGCGAAGGCGGGCAATTCCTTGCGCAGGGCGATCATCTTTTTCAAGCCGCTGAAAATGCGGTACTCCACGGTCCCCGGTTGATGGCGGCGTTCCGCCTTGTCCCAGTCGAAACTGGAGCGGTGCGCCCACCGTGTATCGTCGCGTCGGGATGGATCGGCCAGATACTCCACGCTGTTCAGCATGCCGATGCCGTCGCCGTAATACAGCAGCGGGATGCCGCCGAACGACAGGATGACGCTGTGCAGCAGCAGGATAGTGCGAATGGCTGCGTCTATCGCGTTCTCGTCGCCGGATTCGATGGCGGATTCCAGGCCGGCCAGCGAGGCGAGCGAACCGGAGATGCGCGCATCGCCGGTCTTGGGGTTTTCGCCGAACGGCAGGCCGCGCGCGGGCGAGCCTTCGAAGCGACCGGTGAAATAAGCGATCAGGAAGCGGCGGTGGCTGTAGGGATCGTATCCCGCGAGTCCTGCATCTTTATCATCGAAGCCGAGACCGATGTCGTCATGGCAGCGCACATAGTTGAGCCAGGTGGCGCGCTCCAGTTTGGCGGGCAGGTGCTGCACCCCCAGGTTGAGCAGCTTGGCGTTCTTGGTCGCCACCGCGTCCCACAGCAGGGCCATCAGGGTGGCGTTGTAGGCGATCTCGCATTCCTTGGCCATGATCGCATCCTCGCCGAAATACTTGGTGATCTCGCCCGGCGCGACGATGGCCTCGGCGATGAACAGCACGCCGGGCGCGGTGACCTGGCAGCAGTCCTTCATCAGCTGCAGCAGCAGGTGCGCCTCGCGTTCGTTCTGGCAAGTGCTGCCGATCTTCTTCCACAGGAAGGCCACCGCATCCAGACGCAGGATGTCCACACCCTTGTTGGCCCAGAACAGGATGATGTCCACCATCTCGATGAACACGGCAGGGTTGCGGTAGTTGAGGTCCCACTGGTAGGTGTTGAACACCGTCATCACCCACTTGCCCATCGCCTCGTCCCAGGTGAAGTTGCCCGGCGCGGTGTTGGGGAAGATCTCCGGCATGCCTTGCTCGAAGGCGTCCGGCGTCTCGCGGTCGTCGTACACGTAGTAGTAGTCCTGGAATTTCTTGTCGCCCGCGCGCGCCTGCCTGGCCCACACATGATCGTCCGAGGTGTGGTTCACCACGACATCGAGCACCAGCAGCATCTCGCGCTTCTTCATCGTGGCAGCGAGCGCTTCCAGATCCGCGTTCGTACCGTAGCGCGCGTCCACCTTGTGGAAGTCGCGCACCGCATAACCGCCGTCGCTGGCGCCATCCGGACAGTCCAGGATGGGCATTACATGCACCATGTTCACGCCCATATCCTGCAGATATGGCAGCTTCGCACGCAACCCTTTCAGGTCGCCGGCGAAGCGGTCGCAGTACAGAGCCATGCCCACCCACTTCTGGCTGAGGAACCAGTTGTAGTCGCGCTCGCGCACGAGGTCGGATTTGCACAGGTGCGGCGCACGTTCGATGTAACGCTGCGCCAGCGTTTCGACCAGACTGACCATCTGCGGCTTGAAGTCGGGGCGGTCGCCGTACAGGCGGTGGAACAGACTGTGGATGTTGTAGAAATTCGCACCGAGACGCGTATAGAAATGTCGCAGGCGCAGCTTGCCGATCTCCGGGTTCAGCTCGATCAGGATCTCGTTCAGCATCGCGTGTGAGGCTTGTTCTTACATCGTGTCCCGTTCAGTTGGTTTGCAGCAGCCAGGCTTCGATCTCGGGCCAATGATACGCCGCGCCTTCGAGGATGCCCGCACTGTAATTGCCGTTCATGCCGAGGAAGCCGCCGCGTGCGGTGTACAGCGAGGCTTTGTGGAGGTGTGTGAGCTGCCGCTTCAGTTCTGGGGCTGCATTGGCAACCAGTACCGCAGGCACATCACTCTGCAACACATCCAGATCGTTGCCGCTATCGCCTGCGAACACGGTGTCGAGGCGGCCATAGCCCTGCTGTTGCATGAGGAACTCGATGGCATGCAGCTTGTAGGCTGAAGCGGGCAGCACATCCAGCAGGCCGACGTGCGCAGCCTCGTCGACGCTCCAGATCAGATTGGCTTTGACGCCGTGCTCGGCCAGCGATCGTTGCATCTGCGCTTGCAATGCAGAAGTGTCCGCCGTCAGATCGACATAGAAACTCAACTTGTGCAGGTTCTGCTTACTGTCTTCCTGCAAGCGCAGATCGCCGAACACCTGCAGCAACTGTGCCAATCCTTCGCGCGACAGTTCGCCCCAGTCGGGTGCGATCAGCTCATCCCATTCATCCCGCCGCCGCCAGCTCCCCGCTTCGACCTAATACAGCGTCGTGCCCACATCGGCGATGACGAAATCCGGCTCTGGCAGATCGTATTCGGCGATGGCCTGTGCGATTAGTTCGCGATGTCGCCCGCTCACATAAGCCAGCTGCACATCGTCGCGCGCGACCAGTCGCCGGAAGATGTTACGCGCGCCCGGCGACTCGGGCTGCACGCCGTTCGGAATCAGGGTGCGATCGAGATCGCTACAAAGCAGATGCCTGCTCATGCACAGGTTGTTACCACTCTTGCTCGAAATAGGTTTTCACGAAGCTGTTTTGGACCGCATTTTTTTATGGCAGGCACGATTTTCAAATCTCTCGATAAATTATTACCATCCGGCAAATTTTATTGCTCCCATGCATATCCATGAAATCGCGAACAATGTTGGTAAAAAATTCCATGGGAGAAGGAAATGCAGGGAGTGTCAGGATTTTTGTGTTTGAGGCGGGTTGAGACGTGCCCACATCAGGTTCGCCGGAATGCATTTTACTGGATCGAACGGATAAAGCGATCATCGTACAGAATGGC